>JAUYMX010000152.1 GCA_030699345.1 Methylococcaceae bacterium | reverse complement strand
TTTGCCGTGTCCGCAGTTATCTGTCTACTTGTCGGAAAAACAATGTTTCGGCCACTCAGGCGTTAAATCTCCTTTTCGACGGCAAGCTGCCAGATTTTATGACGTAACTGTTGCCACGCGAATTGACGCTGAATAGTTACGAATTTAGTTAAAAGGACTTAAATTAATCCAGTGGTAAGTGTTTTACAGAATCAAACGCAAGTTAGCGTTAAATAATTTTAAAAGTTAGTTTTTTACAAAAAAACGAAGTAACTATTCAGTCTCTTGATCGAGCTGTCATGCGTAGGCTGGATAAGCGCTAGCGCATCCGGCAAATGCGGTGGATGCGCGTTGCTTATCCACCCTACACAATAAAGGCATAGCCTCACTCAGATTAATGACTGAATAGTTACCTAAATTCTACAATTAGTAAGAATACCTATAGAATTCAAATTTGTAATACGGATTAAAGCAATCCTCTTCAGTCATGATCCTTGAGCACCTCAAAAAACTTCGCCTCATGGTTCGACAAGACTCCCCTGAACTACTCGTTTAATTTGTAATACTGGATTTATTAAAGTGCAGGGTTTTTCGAGGTTCTAAATGATTCAAATCCGCCCTGCCTTATCCACAATGAAAAAGCTGTGCTATTAAGTCTGAGCTTCAATGCAAAAGATGGTGGAACTACTTTAGATTTTAGAAGTGCCTGGCTGATATTTACAAGGCGTTAGCGATACTGCAGTTTAAAAGCGTCAATAAACTCAGTAAGTTGGTGCGCATTTAAATGGTTGATTCCGGCTGCGGCTTTGCGCCCACCGCCTTCTGGAAAACGGTTGCACAGCTCATCAGCGCCGGTTTTGTTATTGAGCGGCGCTCTAACGCTAATTTGATAGCCGCCTCGATTATTATGCGTAATAACCGCATGCGCCCTATCGGGATATTGATTGGTCAGTTTATTAGCCCAGACACCATTGACTCTTCTGGCCCATTTTTCATCCGGCAACATAAATACGGCAATCTGGTGATTTTGATACTCAGGTTGAATAGATTGCGCGCGGCCCATGTCATCGTCGTAAGCGGCAAGCAATTGTTGATAAAGAACACCTTGCTCAGCGATAAAATCAAACGGCGATGGATAGACCTTCAATTGTTGATATAAATCGCCCGGCGCAATATGCAAATCATCCAGCGTGGCACCGTAGGCGTTGTAATTAATACAAATACCCAACTGCTGCAATTGCGCCAGTTGCGAATCGGAAAGTTGCAGCGGCTTTGCCGCCAAGCGCGCGCTGTCAGCAAGATTATCGCCAAATGCGCCCGTCACCGCCCAACCGGAAAAGCGCTGGTTAACATAATCATTGATTAACAAGCTGGTGCAGACGTTGGCATCGGTATTGATAATGCAGGTCAAGCCAGGATGCTCTGGAATGTCACCCGAAAAATGATGATCGACATATAAAATGTTGGCTTGATTTTGCAAACACTCCAGCAGCGCCGCGCGATTGGTGTCCAAAGAAATATCCAGCACAGTCAGTTGGTCGCCCGGCTGTGCCGATACCCGGCTTAATAAATTAATATCGCGCTTAACCCCAGTGACCAGCTGGGCGTCGACCGGAAACGCCAGCCGCAATTGAACCAATGCGCAAATGCCATCGGCGTCACCATTGAAAATATCAATGTTCATTATTCACCTCTATTGTTCAGCCACAACACCACGCTGCTTAAGCAACGCCAGAACCTGTTCAACACATTCATCCAGCGAAAATAAATCAGTATCGATAATCAACTCAGGATTGACCGGCGGTTCATAAGGTGAAGAAATACCGGTAAATTGCGCGATTTCTCCACTGCGGGCTTTTTTGTAAAGTCCTTTCACATCACGTTGTTCGCAAACGGCAATATCGCACTGACAGTAAATTTCAATAAAATCGTCTGTCGGCACCAATTCTCTGGCCTGTTGCCGCTCGGCATTGAAGGGGGAGATAAAGGCAGTGAGGGTAATAACACCGGCTTCTAGCATCAATTTGGCTACTTCAGCAATTCTGCGAATATTTTCCCGCCGATCCTGATCGCTAAAGCCCAAATCGCCGCATAAACCATGACGGACATTATCACCATCCAGCACAAAGGTGCGGCAATCGGACAGATGCAATTTTTCTTCAACCGCATGCGCAAGTGTCGATTTGCCTGCACCGGATAGACCGGTAAACCATAAGATGACGGATTTATGTTGATTGAGCTGGTGCCTTCGCTCGCGAGTAACTGAGGCGCGATGCCAGACGGTATTGCTACTTGGTAAGGACATAGATGTGGATGTTGTCTAGGAATTTAGCGGCATCAGTGGCAACTATTAAGTCGCCACCGACTAACATTTTGACTGACGATACTAACTTACATTTCCCCCAAAATATACAGTCGCTTACTGGTTACGAAAGCGCCTGCATTTGCTCAGCAAGCCAATCCGTCCAAGCGGTAAAGTTGTCACCTTTAGTCGAAGACAAGCAGATGATTTGAATAGCTGGATTTACTTGTTTTGCGTAACCGATACAGCGCTCGACATCAAAATCTACGTAAGGTAATAAATCGGTTTTATTGATCAACATGACATCGGCCGCATGAAACATATCAGGATATTTAAGCGGCTTGTCGTCGCCTTCGGTGACCGACAGCACCACCACTTTATGCGCCTCGCCTAAATCAAACGAAGACGGGCAGACCAAATTGCCGACGTTTTCGATAGCCAGCAGGCTATTGTCCTTTACGTCCAACTCAATTAACGCCTGACCAATACCCAGCGCTTCAAGATGACAGGCGCGGCCGGTATTGATTTGCAGCGCGGGCGTTCCGGTAGCCCTGATGCGGTCGGCATCATGCTCGGTTTGCTGATCGCCTTCGATCACTGCAATTGGGAATTGACCGTTTAAGGCTTTAATGGTCTCGACCAGCAACGTGGTTTTACCGGCACCGGGGCTTGAAACCAGATTCAGTACAAAAATATTATGCTGTTTAAAATAGTCCCGATTTTGCGTGGCATAGGTGTTATTTTTGCTGAGCAAATCCTGCTCAAGCTGTATGAGACGCCCCGTGTCCAACTCGTCATGATGATGGTGATGTTCGCGCTTAAAAACAAACTTATGGCTCTGTTTTTGTTCAGGGGAGCCGCAACCGCATATTCCGCACATAATTAATCCGCCGTTAAATGACAACCAAATCTTTAATCTTCATTTCCATTCCTTGCACCACTGTCAGAGGTCTTCCGCAATGGCCGCAAGGATCGTACAAGACTTCCATTAATGTGTTTTGCCCGCATTGCTGACAATGGCCCAGTCCATTGAGCTCACTAATAATAAGTTCCGCGCCTTCCGCCAATGAGCCTTTCATCACCACATCAAAGCCAAAACGTAAGGCTTCAGGCTCAATACTTGAAAGCTTGCCGATTTCCAGGGTCACTTTGGTAACCTTGGAAAATTTTTGACTTAACGCATGGTCTTCCAAAATTTCCCGCACGTTTTCTAACAAAGAGAGCTCATGCATGGCAATCGATTATGTTTTGTAGGTGCGAATTCACTTGTACCCCAGTGGGTATTAGCACTGTGCGGATAAATCCGCACCTACATTTTACGCCAGTGCTCACAATCAAGGTTGTCCAACAGCTGCCGAGCAAACTGACAGGCCGCGGCTAAGTTGGTTTCAGCATTGGTACTCATACCCTCGCCAAGCTCAAAGCTTTCGCCTTTGATTGCCAGCAAAAAACACGGTGGCGGCGACTGTTTTTTTATCGACTGATACACCGCCAACACCGCTGCGGGACTCATCGCATGGGTGGTATAACTGTCGTCTTTTGCTGGTGTAAGTTCGGAAAAATCAAACGCATTTACGCAGGCAACCGAGGCATCGATAAATAACACCAGCGCTCTATTTTCCAGGTCCAGCGCGTGCTCAATCTGCAACTGAAAATCGGTCAGCAGATCAATATGGGTCAAATCAAAATGGCTTTCGACATATTCCAAAAATAACGGCCCCAGTGCATCGTCGCCGCGACTGAGATTGCCATAGCCAAACAGCAAAACTGGCTTAACCATCAAGTCGTTCGATTTGACCATCATCGTGCTTAATCAGCTTATCAATCAACCGGCCTTGCGCATCAACCAGTTCAAGCTGCAACGGCATTTTGCCGACGGCATGGGTGGCGCAGGATAAACACGGATCATAAGCGCGAATAGCCACTTCCAGATTGTTCAACAACGGTTCGGTCAGCTCCCGACCGGATAAATACTCAGCCGCCACTTGCCGCACCGATTCATTCATCGCCATGTTGTTGCTGGTGGTCGAAACAATTAAATTGGCTTTGGTAACAATGTCGTTTTCATCGACTTGATAGTGATGGAATAACGTGCCGCGCGGCGCTTCAATGACGCCGACACCCTCAAAACGCCGTTCGCCTTGCGCTACCAAATCATGGCCCATGATGTCCGGATCATGCAGCAACTCCTTAATGCTTTCGGCGCAATGCAGCACTTCGATTAAGCGCGTCCAATGAAACGCCAGCGTGCTATGCACCATAGCCTCGCCACTGTGTTCTTTAAACTCCACGCGGGCAGCTTCGGCCAACGGTGTATTAATAAAGTCGCAGTTATTCACGCGCGCCAGCGGACCGACACGATACCAGCCGTCTTCTTTACCTAAGGACAGCAAATAAGGGAATTTCATGTACGTCCAGGAGCGGACTTCTTCATGAATGATGTCGTTGTAACGGCAATAATCGAAATGATCCAGAATCGTTTCGCCTTTATCATTTTTAGCGCGAATACCGCCGTGATAAAGCTCCAACGCGCCATCAGGTTTGGTTAAGCCCAGATAATTGGTGCGAATAGTCGCGAAATCGTCGTAATAAGGCAGGTTCGAGCAATGCACTTTTTTGATTAGCGCCACCGAGCCTGCCGCCCATGTAATCATTTGATCGATGTCTTCCAGCAAATAATCACGTTCGGCTTTGGTCAGCGATTTATTCATGCCGCCGGCAATGGCGCCGGTGCCGTGAATGCGCTTGCCGGACACCATGCGGATGACTTCCTGCCCGTATTTACGCAGCTTAACGCCTTGCAAGCCGATGTCGGGATAGTCGGTTAACACTGCAATAATGTTGCGCTTGCTAATTTCGCTTTCAAATCCAAACAATAAATCCGGGCTGGATAAATGAAAGAAATGCAGCGCATGTGATTGCATCACCTGCCCAAAATGCAGCAAGCGTCTTAATTTATCTGCGGATACCGGCAAGTTTTCAGGGTCGATACCGACCAATTGATCGATCGCCTTAGCAGCAGCCAGATGATGACTGACCGGACAAATGCCGCATAAACGCTGCACCAGCACCGGCAATTCCCAATAAGGTCGTCCTTGAATAAAGCGCTCAAAGCCGCGAAATTCAACGATATGCAACCGGGCCTGCTGGACTTTGTTGTTTTCATCCAGCAATAACGTAACTTTGCCGTGGCCTTCAACCCTAGAAACAGGATCAACAACAACGCGTTTCAGATTTTCCGTCTGTTCAGCTGTTTCTAAATGCTCATACATACAATGCCCTCAATGCCTTATTTGTAGGTTGGGTAGAGTGATAACGAAAACCAACAGGTACTTCTATTTGTCAGGTTACGCACTCTTACTCAATTCCACGACCTTATGTTTATCAACTGATTCAATTGCATTCGTGCCGTGCTTCTTGCGGTAACTTTCCAAAAACCGTGCAATACGACCGATCGCATCGGTCAGGTCATCCGCGTTGGGCAAAAATACCACGCGGAAATGATCGGGGCTTTTCCAGTTAAAACCCGTGCCTTGCACCACCAAGACCTTTTCGGCTTCCAATAATTCCAAAATGAATTGCTGGTCGTCTTTAATCGGGTAAATCTTCGGATCCAGGCGCGGAAATAAATACAAAGTCGCTTTGGGCTTCACACAGGTCACGCCGGGAATTGCAGTTAGCAACTCATAGGCAAGGTCGCGCTGTTTGCGCAAACGTCCACCGGGTGCGACCAGGTCGTCGATACTTTGATGTCCGCCCAGCGCGGTTTGAATGGCAAACTGCCCCGGCACGTTGGAACACAAGCGCATCGAGGCCAAAATGGTCAGACCGTTAATGTAATCCTGCGCGTGACTTTTTTCGCCGGAGAGCACCATCCAGCCGACGCGATAACCGCAGGCTCTATAGTTTTTCGACAAGCCGTTCAAAGTCACGAACAACACGTCATCCGCCAGCGATGCCATCGCAGTATGCGACGCATCATCATAAAACATCTTGTCGTAGATCTCGTCGGCGAAGATGATCAGCCCATGCTCGCGTGCGATCTGGATAATCTCTTTAAGAATCTCATCGGAATACAACGCACCGGTCGGATTGTTCGGATTAATAACCACAATGGCGCGGGTGTGCGGCGTGATCTTACTGCGCATATCGGCCAGATCGGGATTCCATTCATTGGCTTCATCGCACAAATAATGACGCGGCGTACCGCCCGCCAACGTGACCGCTGCAGTCCACAGCGGATAGTCGGGCGCGGGCACCAGCACCTCATCGCCGGTATTCAGCAAGCCTTGCATCGCCATCACAATCAGCTCGGAGGCACCGTTACCAATGTAAATATCATCCAATCCGACGCCCCGAATTTGCTTGGACTGGCAGTAATGCATGATGGCTTTGCGCGGCGCGAACATGCCCTTGGAATCGGTATAGCCGGAGGCGTTCGGCATGTTCAGGATCACGTCCTGCTGTATTTCTTCGGGGGTATCAAAGCCGAATGGCGCAAGGTTGCCGATATTCAGTTTGATAATGCGCTGGCCTTCTTCTTCCATCTGCTTGGCGCGTTCCATTACCGGGCCGCGAATGTCGTAGCAGACGTTAGAAAGTTTGGTCGATTTCAATATGGGTTTCACGATAGTTCACTCAAAATTTTCGGTAAAAAGTTTTTGTTGGGGGGCATATGTTTTTTGTGCTTACCCGGTTTTAATAAAAAATGTAGGTTGGGCTGAATGCAATGAAGCCCAACAGGGTTAGCCGCTTTGTGTTGGGCTTCGTGCCTCAGCCCAACCTACGGGCTTTTTTATGAATTCAAAAGTTCTTGTAGGGTGGGCACATGCTTTTCGTGCCCACGCGGGATAAATTCGGTTATGCAAAATGGTGGGCAGAAAAGCGTTGCCCCCCCTACGCACTTTATTTTATGACTCAAACTCATCAATTGAATAATCTAAAAATATATCTTTCTTAAAATCCTTAAAGCAAAGACGAAACGAATCGTGTATGTCATCGAACAACTCATAAATCGCATCATATAATTCTTTGACCTTTAAGAGTTGGATCTCAAGATTGGCTAGAGAACTACGCGTGGTAAGACGATGAACAATATCAATTCTATGTTTATTCAACTCCATACACTTTTCTATGAATTTATCTTTATCTTCAAAAGAAATGGTAGATTTCAATTCCTCAATTAATTGTCCAAACATGAGCTTCCTTTTTTCAGGAAAAACAATCTCTGCTGGAAATACAGATAGTTGAATAAAAAATTGAGCATCTTTCAGAAGTAATCTAATCAGTTCTTCTGATAACTGATGGAATATGAGCAAAGAAGCCAAATACCCTTCTATGCTGTTTTTTGAAAGTGCTTCATTTGCTACTTCGTCTAATTCATCTAAGAAACTGGGTCTTTCAAAAGAAGGCCAGTTTTCGCTATCACAAACAGTAAGGTATAGATTTTTTGCGTACAAATTATCAGGCATAGAGAACTCGTTTTTCAGATGGATTAATCATAATGCACAAGTTCATAAGACAACGACGGCTCCCTGCCTTCCAATAAATCAGTCAAAAACGCCCAGAACACATCTGCCGACGGCGGGCAGCCGGGCAGGAAATAATCGATTTTCACGACTTCATGAATCGGGCGCACTTTGTCGAGCAATAACGGCAATTCAGGATCACTGGGGATTTGCGGATTTTCCACGCCAAGACCATCTAAATAAGCCTCTGACAGACATTCTTCCAGCGGGATAAAGTTACGCATCGCCGGTAAGCCGCCGTTAATGGCGCAGGCGCCGACGGCGACCAGGATTTTGCAATTCTTACGAAACTCGCGCAGCGTATGAACGTTTTCGGAATTACACACGCCGCCTTCGATCAAGCCGATGTCGCAATTTGTGCAGTGTTCAATATCGGTAATCGGCGAGCGGTCGAATTCAACGAGGTCGGCCAGCGCGACTAAGCGTTCATCCAGATCAAGAAATGACATGTGACAACCGAAGCAACCGGCTAGCGAGGTGGTGGCGATTCTGATTTTAGCCATGGTCTATTTCCTTTGAAAGTGGCCTGGATTCTTCGGCCAAGGCAACTTCATCAATCTGCTTATGGTCGTAAATGCGCTCGCCAATCGGCACGGTGTAGCCGGTACGTTTAATCAAAATGGCTCCGGTGGGACAAATATGGGCTGCCTGATCGCTTGCTTCAAGGTCGGTATCTTTTAATAGTCCGCTTTGGGCATTAACAATCAAATGTTTGTTGATGCCTCGACCGCTGATCGCAAACACATCTTTGCCGTCTTTTTGCTGACTGGCGCGAACGCAAAGCGTGCAAAAAATGCAGCGGTTGTGATCAATCATTACCTCATGATGCGAGGCGTCCATTTCCCGATGGGCATAAAAATGCGGAAAATGGTCGTCGAGCATATTTAAATAATAAGCCACAGCCTGTAATTGGCAGTTGCCGGTTTTTTCGCAAGACGGACAAAAATGATTGCCTTCGACAAACAGCATCTGGGTGATAAGCTTCCGGTCGTCATTCAGGTCTTTGGTGTTGTTGAGCACATCCTGACCTTCCGCTGCCGGGAAAGTGCAGGCGGAACACACTCTGCCGTTGACTCTGACCGTGCAAAGTTTGCAGCTGCCGTGCGGGGTGTATTCCGGATGATGGCAAAGATGCGGAATGTAAACGCCTGCCGCTGTCGCCGCTTCCATTATGGTTTGCCCGTCTTCAAAAGGGATGGCGTTGCCGTCGATAGTAATGGTTTTATTCATGATCACTCCACATCTATTTGCGCTAAATGTGCGCCTGCATCATCGCGGTTGGCCATGCGCCGGGCAGTTTCTAAGGCGGCGTCCAAATCAAATCCGGGCTCGTAACTGATAAGTTTCAACTGGCTTTGATACAGTTCGGGATAACGTTCCAAGGTGGTTAGCACCGGATTCGCGGCTGTTTGTCCCAACCCGCAATGGCTGTGGGTTTTAATCAGTTGGCAGAGTTCTTCCAGCGCCACCACATCACCCGCCGAGCCGTGACCTTCAACAATTTTATCCAATTGTTTTTTCAATAATGACGTACCGACCCGACACGGCGTGCAAAAGCCGCAGCTTTCATGCGCGAAAAAATGGGTGAAATTATGGGCAATATCGAGAATGTTGCGGCTGTTGTTGAAAACGATAAACGAGCCGCCAGTAGCTAAGTCTTCAAACGCCAGCTTCCGGTCAAATTCCTGATTGGAAATAAAGGTGCCCGACGGACCGCCGATTTGCAATCCCAGTACATCTTCAGCACCGCAATCCGTCAAGATTTCTTGCATCGTCGTTCCGAACGGATATTCGTAAATACCCGGCCTGCGCAATCGCCGCAAATACTTAGGATTTTACTGCCTTTAGATTTTGCAGTACCGACACTGGCAAACCAGTCGCCGCCGTTAACCGCAATTGCCGCAGCGGCATAAAAGGTTTCAACATTATTAACAACGGTCGGTTTACCTAGATAACCCTGAGATACAGGATAAGGCGGGCGGTTGCGCGGAATACCGGGTTTACCTTCCAGTGATTCGATTAACGCGGATTCTTCACCGCAGATATACGCGCCAGCGCCGAGGCGGATTTCAATATCAAAATCCAGCCGATCAAGAATGTTGTTACCCAGCAAGCCGAACTGTCGGCGCTCATCCAAAACGCTTTGCAGTTTATCGACCAGATGCAGGTATTCGCCACGCAAATACAAAAAGCCTTGCTTAGCGCCGATAATGGCGGCACACAGCGTCATGCCTTCAAATACCTGATGCGCATAAGAATTTAACAGCACTCTGTCTTTAAAGGTGCCGGGCTCGCCTTCGTCGGCATTGCACACTACATAGCGTTCTGTTTCGGCTTCTTCGGAGCAGAATTGCCATTTCATTGCGGTTTTAAAACCGGCGCCGCCACGACCGCGTAATCCCGATTGATCGATTTCCTGCAGCGTTGCTTTTAAGCCTCTAGCCACTGCCTTTTTAAGGCCTTCGCCATGCACAATCCCCTGGCTCAGCAATAAGCCGGGTTTATATATGTTATCGTCTACTTGAAAGAACTCGGCAGGCCAGTCGGCTAAGGGTATTTGCTGATTAATCAACTCGGCGATGGCATCGATTCGTGGTGGATCCAGGCGAGTTAAAGCATGGCCATTAACCAGCCCAGCCGGGCCTTGGTCGCACATGCCGGAGCAAGAGGTGTTATCCAAACTGACTAAACCGTCACCCCGAACGCCGCCGATACTTACCTGCAGCTTGTCGGCGATATAAGCCATCAACGGCTGCTTGCCCAGCATGTGATCGGTAATCGAATCGCTGATCAACAGCTCATATTGACCGCGCGGGCTGTCGGTAAAAAAGCTGTAGAACTCGACAACGCTGATAATTTGGGTTCTTTGGATTTTCAACAACGGCGCCAATAGTTCAATGGCGTCAGCAGGAATGTGATGGTAGCGGGACTGTATTTCTCTTAGAATTTCCAGCAAGTGCGTTGCTTGATATTGATTTTTTTCTGCAAGATTCTGAATAAACTGTTGCATGTTATCGCCCTGCCTCACTCTTTTTATAAGCTACCGAATGCTAGCTTTATAGCATCAATGTTTCAATAGAATAACTACTTATCTCATTTGACTATAGGCTTAAAAATTAACAAAGAACATCTTTTAATTACTATTGAAGGGGTTATTCAAGGCATCGGAATGCGCCCTTTTAGTGCCCGGCTTGCCAGACAAACCGGGCAAAAAGGCTGGGTGGCAAATACGGCCAACGGACTGTCGATAGCCATTGAAGGCAATACCGACTTGCAACAACGATTTCTTTACCGCCTGAGCAATGACGCTCCGCCGTTGGCCGTTATTGCCTCGCAAACAATCAGCCAACAGCCGCTTGCGCATTTTAGTGATTTTCAGATTAAAGATAGCGCTATCGATGGCAAACAATCGGCGTTTGTATTGCCCGATTTAGCTATCTGCCCAGATTGCGTCAGCGATATTTCTGACCCGGCCAGCCGGTTTTACCGTTACCCGTTTACCAGTTGCAGCCACTGCGGCCCGCGCTACAGTATCATGCTGAGTCAGCCTTATGATCGTGATCGAACCACGATGGCCGACTTCAAGTACTGTGCTGACTGCGAGCAAGAATATCGAGCTGTCGATAACCGCCGTTTTCACGCCCAAACCATCGCCTGCCAACACTGCGGCCCTGCCCTGCAGCTACTGGATCATGCAGGAAATATGGTCGCTGAAAATAATGTCTTATTAGCGGCAGTCGATTATTTACGTGCCGGAAAAATCCTTGCGATAAAAGGCATCGGCGGTTTTCAGTTGCTCGTAGACGCGACCCATCAGGACGCGATTGAACGCTTGAGAATAAGAAAGCATCGGCCGCAAAAACCGTTTGCGCTGATGGTTGCGGATTTGGCTGCGGCGCAAGCGCTTTGCTTTATCAATGATCTTGAACAACAGGCACTGACGTCTTATGCCGCGCCTATTGTGTTGCTGAAAAAACGGAGCGGAACATCGATCGCCGATGCCGTGGCACAGGAAAGCAGCCTGCTTGGCGTAATGCTCGCCTACTCGCCATTGCATCATTTGCTGCTGCATGATTTCGGCGCGCCGCTAGTCGCGACCAGCGGCAATCGCCACAACGAACCTATCTGCATCGATAACGACCAAGCCTTAGAACAGCTTGCAGGGATTGCCGATTATTTCCTGATACACAACCGCCCCATCCTCCGATCTTTGGATGATTCAATAGTCCGGCTGATTGGCGACAACATCACCGTGTTGCGCAGAGCCCGTGGCTATGTGCCAACGCCTATCACCTTAAAATCAGCATTGCCGGACATGCTGGCAGTCGGCGGGCAATTAAAAAATACCGTTGCCGTCAGTCATGGCAAACAAATCCTGTTAAGCCAGCATCTTGGCGATCTTGATAGCGCGGCCACGCAACGTCAATTCGATGCAACGGTTACCGACCTGCAAGTTTTTTATCAAATCAAACCGCTCAAAATAATGCATGATTTGCACAGCGATTATGCCAGCAGCCATAGCGCAGAACGTTTAGCCTCGACTTTTACTCCGCCGCTAAACACAGCCGCCGTTCAACATCATTACGCGCATATTTTGTCATGCATGGCAGAACACAATCTTGAGCCGCCGTTACTTGGCATTGCCTGGGATGGCTCCGGTCTTGGCAGCGACAATACGTTGTGGGGCGGCGAGTTTTTACTGCTGCATCCTAAAGGTTTTCAACGTTACGCGCATTTTCGGCCGTTTGTATTGCCCGGAGGCTACAAAGCGATTCAGGAACCCAGGCGTGCCGCGCTGGGAATGTTGTACGAAATACTTGCAGATCGCGCATTTGATCGCAACGGCCTTGGTTTTTCAGCGTCGGAATTGCAGCTGTTACGATCGGCATTGAGTAAACACATCAACTGCCCAACAACCACCAGTGTCGGCCGCATATTCGATGCCGTCGCCAGCCTGCTCGGGCTTTGCCAAATTAATCACTATGAAGGCCAAGCGGCTATAGCTCTGGAAAATTGCGCGGCTAAAGCCAGCCAATCAGGTGCATTTTACGATTTTCAAATAACCGACACAGAGCCTCTGGTGATCAACTGGCAATTAATGTTGGAACAATTGTTAGACGATATTATTAAACCTGCTTTAGTTATCACCGATAATCCGTTCGGGCTGAGCCCTTCGGCTTTACTCAGGACAGGCTTGTCGAAGCCTCATGAAACTAGCCCTTCGACAAGCTCAGAGCGAGCGGTATTTAATGACCGGATGAATGGGGCTTTAATTGCTGACAAATTTCACAACACCCTGGCAGAAATCATCTTGGCGATTGCAAAGCGCGCCGGTGAGAAGTCGGTTGTTTTAAGCGGCGGCTGTTTTCAAAATGCATTATTGGTTGAGAAAATACTCAGCAGATTAGAAACGGCTGGCTTTACTGTGGTTTGCCATGAAAAGATACCCCCCAATGATGGCGGCCTGTCTCTTGGGCAGCTTTATGCAACCAAATATATTGGATAACTTATGTGCTTAGCCGTTCCCGGTCGAATTATCAGCCTTTCCAATGACGCCGATCCGTTGGCGCGTAAAGGCCAAATCGATTTTTCAGGTATCACCAAAGAAATCAGCCTGGCTTATGTGCCGGAAGCAGCCATCAACGACTACGTGATAGTCCATGCCGGTTTTGCCATCTCACTTTTGGATGAAGAAGAAGCCACTGCGACCTTACAAGCGTTTAAGGAATTAAATGCATTTTAATTATTTAGCGTGGAAACTTTGAAAGATAGCCTGATCCGGGAATGCCGAGCCACAGCCCGACAAGAGCGCACTGAGCAATGGGTCGAGCTGGGGCTCGGCGTTCCCCTTCCGCGTTACATTGTAAGGAGTAGGTGCGAATTTATTCGCACTTTGTCTAAGAGATGGCTAGCGATTTGTGCGAATAAATTCGCACCTACAAGATTATGGCTTTTACGCAAGCAGCATATAAAGTATGCCGGACAGGAATTTCCTTCATGAAGTATCTCGATGAATACCGCGACCCTGCAACCGCCAAAAAACTGGTGGCGGCGATTGCGTCAATCACCACACAACCGTGGAACATTATGGAAGTGTGTGGCGGGCAAACCCATAGCATCATCAAATACGGCATCGATCAGTTATTACCGGAGGCCATCAACTTGATCCACGGCCCCGGTTGTCCAGTGTGCGTGACGCCTCTGGAATATATCGACAAAGCACTGGCAATTACCCAATTGCCGGAGGTTATCTTCTGCTCGTTTGGCGATATGTTGCGGGTGCCGGGCTCGCATCACGACTTACTAGGCTTAAAGGCGCAAGGTGCGGATATTCGCATCGTTTACTCGCCAATGGAATCATTGACCATTGCCCAACAACATCCGGATAAACAGGTGGTGTTTTTTGGCGTAGGTTTTGAAACTACTGCGCCAGCGACGGCTTTGTTAGCGTATCAAGCCAAGCAGTTAGCTTTAAAAAATTTCTCGCTGCTGGTGTGCCATGTGCGCGTGCCGCCGGTAATGGAAGCGTTGCTGAATTCGCCCAATAACCAAGTGCAAGGATTCTTGGGTGCGGGTCATGTCTGTTCGATTATGGGCTATCACGAATATTTACCGCTTGCCGCGCAATTTAAGATGCCCATCGTCATCACCGGTTTTGAGCCGGTCGATATTTTGCAGGGAATTTATCTGTGTATTAAGCAACTGGAAGAAGGCCGATTTGAAGTTGAAAACGAATACCGCCGCGTGGTGAAAGAGCAAGGCAACCTGCCCGCGCAACAGTTGATGCAGACCGTATTCGACATCGTCGACAGACCCTGGCGCGGGCTAGGCAACATTGCCGCCAGCGGTTTAGCGCTAACCGCCGAATACAACGACTGGAATGCCGAACAGCGGTTTTCGGTCGCTAATATTAATACTCAGGAACCGGCCGAGTGCCGCAGCGGCCAAGTGCTGCAAGGCTTAATCAAACCCGCGCAATGCCCAGAATTCGGCAGCCGCTGCACTCCCGAGCATCCGCTCGGCGCCACCATGGTGTCTTCCGAAGGCGCTTGCGCTGCTTATTTTCGCTACCGTCGTTATCAAAATGTCTGATTTAGAACTTAATTGTCCACTGCCGCTGCAATACGAACAAATCGTCATGGCCCACGGCGGTGGCGGCCGCTTGATGCAGCAATTACTTGATAGCATCATCCAGCCGGTTTTTAACAATCCAATACTTAACCAAAAGCACGACAGCGCCGTCGTCAATATCAATGGCTCTAAGATTGCCCTCACCACCGATTCTTATGTGGTCAAACCGCTGTTTTTTCCCGGCGGCGACATCGGCAAACTGGCGGTCTGCGGTACCTTGAATGATCTGGCGATGAGCGGCGCCAAGCCGTTATACCTGACCTGCTCGCTGATTATTGAAGAAGGTTTTCCAATAGCTGAACTTAAGCGCATCGTAGAATCCATGCAGCAAACCGCCGCCCAAGCAGGCGTATTGATTGTGACCGGCGACACCAAAGTGGTCGATAACGGCAAAGGCGACGGCGTATTTATCAACACCGCAGGCATCGGCATTATTACCGACAACGTCGATGTTAAGCCCGGCAACATTCAAGTCGGCGACAGCATCATCTTAAACAGCGACCTGGCCAGACACGGCATTGCAGTGATGCTGGAACGCGAAGGCTTAAAATTTGAGCACCATATCGAAAGCGATTGCGCCAATCTGTCCGGCATCGTTCAGGAGTTAATTCAGGCTGGCGTTGAAATACATTGCATGCGCGACTTAACCCGCGGCGGTCTCGCTTCCGGGCTGATAGAACTTGCCACCACATCGCGGCATCATATTGAAGTGACTGAATCAGCGTTACCCATTCATCAAGACGTTAACAGCGCTTGCGAAATTTTAGGTTTTGACCCGCTTTATATCGCTAACGAAGGCGCATTTGTGTTGTTCGTGCCCGAAAGTCAAACCGCTCAATGCTTAGCTATCTTGCGTCGGCACCCGCTTGGTGAGCAGGCAATCCAAATAGGCCAAGTAAAATCAACCCATGCCCAAGGCATGGTCACGCTGCAAACCGCCATGGGTATCAGTCGCGTACTGGATTTATTGAGCGGCGAACAATTGCCGAGAATTTGTTGATTCCATCCATGGTTCGACAAGCTCACCACGAACGGAATCAACAAGTTACTATCATGCCGCCAATCATTCAATTCGATCACGTATCGGTTTCCGCCCACGAAAAAACGATTTTATCGGACATCAGCTTTAGTCTTTCTTCAGGCGAAAAAGCGGTGTTGTGTGGCAAATCCGGCTCGGGTAAAAGTAGCGTGCTTAAAACCTTGTTGGGTCTGCTGCCGATAAAACGAGGCACGGTATATTTTCAGCAAATCCTGCTAACGCCCGCTTCCGTTCAAACGATTAGAAGCTGCGCCGCTTACATTGGACAAGAGCCGATGTTGGGTGCGGACAACGTGCGCGATGCCCTGCTCTTGCCTTTTCAGTTTAAAGCCCATCGCGGTCATCAACCCACAGAAGCCCAGCTGATTGAAGTATTGCAACGCCTGAAACTGCCTGCCGACATTTTAAAACAACAAAGCAGCCGTATTTCCGGCGGTGAAAAACAGCGCATTGCTTTGGCTCGCGGCTTGTTATTGGGTAAGACCTTATATTTGCTGGATGAAGTCACCAGCGCCTTGGATGCGGAAAGCAAACAAGCCGTGTTCGAGGTGTTTTCTGATCCGGCTTTGACTGTGCTGTCAGTCGCTCACGATCCCGAATGGCTGGAACTCTGCAATATTATTTTTGAACTGGAAGCAGGTCGATTGATTGAGGTAAAGCGCCATGGCAACACTTGATATTCAACTGCCGCAGATGGCGCTGCTTTACGGCCTGTGCCTGCTGCCGGTGTTACTGCTCTGGCTGATTGGCCTGCGCTTAAGCCGGGATATTGGCATCAGCATTCTGCGCATGACCATTCAGTTAGCGCTGGTCGGCATCTACTTAAAAACACTCTTCGATCTTAATAATCCGTGGCTGAATGGCTTATGGATACTGGTGATGCTGATAGTTGCCGATTTAAGCATCTTGCGGCGTGCCGGTTTAAAAGCACGTTATTTTGCGCTAGCCACCTTTACCGCGATTGCCTCCAGCATCTTGTTTTCGACAGCCTATCTGGTCATTCTGGTTATCCAGCCGACGCATTATTACGATGCCCGTTATATCGTGCCGTTGGCGGGGATGATTCTTGGCAACTGCCTACAAGGCAATGTCATCGCGTTGGAACGTTTCTATTCAGCCGTGCGCAAAAACGAAAACGAATACGCGACTTTTTTGATGCTGGGCGCGACCCGCTGGGAAGCGGTGCGGCCGTATTTTCGAGAAGCCATCAAAGCCGCCATCAACCCAACCATTGCAGGCATGGCCACCATGGGTTTGGTCTCACTGCCGGGCATGATGACCGGGCAAATTCTAGGAGGTAGTGAACCTGGGTTAGCCGTTAAATACCAAATCGCCATCATGATTTGCATCTTTACCAGCACCACCATCGCCGGCATTATTAATCTAAAGCTCAGTGTGGCAATTGCCTTCAACGCCTATGATGTTTTGCGGGATGATGTGATTAAGAAGCCTTGATTGGATAAGCGGTTGTGGTGTCGGCAACCGCATTTCGTCCGGATTAATACCTGCCTAAATCGTTTATTGCATCGACGACCATACCCGAGCCGTTGGTAATCATCAAAATATCTGATGCTACGCGGACAAATCGATACCCTGGAGGCGGCGGCCCAAAATTACCCAGCACTGCCGGAGGCAAGTCATAAAAAACCACATCTCTAGGCAAAGGACGTCCTATCGCCCATTTTTTTGCCTGGCCTGGAGGCATACAACCATTATGTTTCTTGGCCAGGCCAGGCGGGCAACGACCGGTAGACTGATATTCACCGGCATAATAGTCACGAATCACAGCGCGGTGCCGGTCGATAAAATGACTATCTCCGCTAGAACTGGGTCTATCGCTGTCATGTTGCTCATGCCGCTCATCTCGATCCTGATGCCGTTCATTCTGCTGATGTTTATCTTGCTTACCGTCATGTTTACCACCGCCCCCAGTCCACGACGGCTTGTCTGCCATTGCCGGAGTCGCGCTTAAAATCGCCGCGGCAATCAAAACTTTCCCGGTTATTTTTGAAATCTTACATAGCGTCATAACTTGCCACCTCATTATCTGTGTAAATTAAAATTACGCATCAATTATGGCTGATATTGATAACCGGGTATGTCCGGTAACGCACAGATGTTGCGGCATAGAAATATTCTGATATAACGAATGAAGCACTTTTGTTAACTCACTAATTTTTTCAGAAGGATTACGTCGATGATTTTATTTAAACATGCAGCCATAGGCATTTTGTTGGTTTTTGGTTTGGCAATGAGCTCGTCGGCTTATGCAGAAGAATCAACAACCTTTAAACTTGGCGACATTGGTCCACAAGGGGGAAAAGTTTATTTTATCGACAACTCCGGGCAACATGGATTGGAAGCCAAACTTGCCGATCAGCCCGGCTCATTAATCTGGCGTGACGCTGTAACTGCAGCCGACACTTATGGCTCAGGCTGGCATTTGCCCACCATCGCCGAATTAAAATTACTGTATGAACAGAAAACTCATGTCGGCGGTTTTGCCAACGACGATTATTGGAGTAGTACGGAGCAGGACGTCAACAGCGCCTGGATTCAAGGCTTTGCCAGAGGTGATCAGGATCGTTACAACAAACACAGCAAATTGAAGGTGCGAGCGGTGCGCGTGTTTTAACTGCCTGGCTGCCGTTCAAGCTTGTTGACCACAATCATCATGTATATACTCAAGCCATATACACCGTACAAAGGAGTCCCCCATGTTGCAAGGTTCAGTTTTTATTACCAATAAATCACAAGCAGTACGCTTGCCGGTTGAAGCTCGTTTTAATGAGAATATTAAAAAAGTGTTCATTCGCAGACATGGCGAGGAGCTGATTTTATGTCCGGTTGAAAACACCTGGGATAGTTTCTTTTTGATTGACGAAAAAGTAACCGACGACTTTCTTACTGAACGGGCAGATCAAACAGAATCCATTCGGGAAGATTTTTAATGCTGAAATACATGCTTGATACCAATATTGTCATTTACGTTATTAAGCGCCGCCCGATTGAAGCGTTAGCCACATTTAACAAACATGTCGGGCAGCTATGTATTTCCAGCATTACTCTGGCTGAATTGCTGCATGGCGTAGAAAAAAGCACCCAACCTGAACACAATCTGCGTCAAGTCGAGGATTTTGTCTCACGTCTGGACGTATTGGACTACACATCTAAAGCAGCGGCTCATTATGGTGATATTCGTGCCAACCTGGAAAAACAGGGCAAAACAATCGGCGTTAATGATTTACATATTGCCGGTCATGCTAGAAGTGAAGGCTTGGTTTTGGTGACCAATAATCTCAGGGAGTTTGAGCGAGTTGAGGGGCTACGGTTTGAGAATTGGGTGTGAGTTGCTTCGTTTGCTCATGGTGCTGGCATTTTAATGCCGTGAGCGACTCAGATGTAGGGTGTGCAAGCGGCTTTTTGCTTGCCCACCGTTTAGCTCAATCGCTTTATTCCGCGTGGGCACGAAAAGCATTTGCCCACCCTTGTATCTTTAATCCCGCCATGGTTAGCTGCTGTGGCACTGAGACAGA
Organism: Methylococcaceae bacterium; assembly: GCA_030699345.1. Taxonomy (GTDB): domain Bacteria; phylum Pseudomonadota; class Gammaproteobacteria; order Methylococcales; family Methylomonadaceae; genus JABFRC01. The sequence continues at coordinate 84 of JAUYMX010000152.1, read as the reverse complement.
ATGAGCTTGAGCCCACCCTTAAGGTTCAACCTTGTCACGTAGATTAAGCCTTCTGTCTCGCTTCTGATGCCAGCTAAGACACTG
>JAUYMX010000151.1 GCA_030699345.1 Methylococcaceae bacterium | reverse complement strand
AACCAACAGCTACAAACGTCTGGTTCCAGGCTTTGAAGCTCCTGTTATGTTGGCTTATTCTGCACGTAACCGCTCTGCGTCTATTCGTATTCCTTATGTTGTTAATCCTAGAGGACGTCGTATAGAAGTGCGCTTCCCAGACTCAACAGCAAACCCATATTTGGCGTTTGCAGCAATGTTGATGGCTGGCTTGGACGGTATTCAAAACAAAATTCATCCAGGCGAAGCGATGGATAAAGATTTGTATGACTTGCCACCAGAAGAAGAAAAAGCAATTCCACAAGTGTGTCATGCACTTGACCAAGCCCTCGAAGCATTGGATCAAGACCGCGACTTTTTAACACGCGGCGGTGTTTTCACTAATGACTCAATTGATGGTTACATTAAGTTGAAAATGGAAGAAGTGACTCGTCTGCGTATGAGCACTCACCCAGTTGAATACGACATGTATTACAGCCTATAAAGTTTAAGCCTACTTCAATGTAGGCTGATTCTGATAAGAAAAACCCCGCAAGTCGCCTGGCTTCGCGGGGTTTTTTATGTTTTAGAGGGTTAAAAGTTTTCGATTTTGTAGATATAAATTGTGAAGGCTTAACCGGTGTTTGTATTCATACATGGTTAAGGTTAAAGCTGGCATTCTGCAGCCTCTGATCACTACTTACCAAGGAACCACCTATGAAAAACAAAATTATTTTAATTTCATTATTAATGGCCTCTAGTTCAGTGTGGGCCGCCGATACCAGTTTGTTGGAAAGTGCTGGCAAACAAACAGTAAAAAATGCAGCGACAGCCGCTGTCCCCAAAGAAGCGGTGGAAGGAGTTGACGCGGCAGGTCAAACGTTAGAAAAAGCAAAAGATATAAAAGGGGCGGTGGAAACGGCTCCCGCTGCAGCTCAAGAACAAGCCGTCGGCACTGTTAAAGGAGCTGTCGCAGATAAAGTAGAGGCTGCAACTCCAGACGAAGTAAAGAAAGGCACTGAAACCTTAAAAAAAGGTAAAAAAACCGCTAAAAAATTAAAAGCAAAGGTGCCTACATCTACCACTGAAGTGACCAAAGCGGTTGAAGGTGAAGCTAAAGAAAAAGCAGCCGAAAAAGCGCTCGACTTAGTTAAATAATCAAAATCGCTGATTCTCGATCATTACCCGGAAAGTTCCTGCTGGAGATGTGAATTAGACTTGGTATTCGATTAAAAAAACGGCCCGGAAGGGCCGTTTTTGTTTGGTGAGTTATACCAATCCCAATAAGTTGTTAATTAAATCCTATTAAGTTAAGCCGTTCGTGGTGAGCTTGTCGAACCATGAACGGATTAACCATTCACCCTTCGACAGGCTCAGGGCGAACGGTTAATCCTTAACGTTGAGCTAGCCTTCAACCCGCTAAGAAACAATAAGATATGAATTTATTGGGATTGGTATTAGTCAGCTTGTTGGCCCTAGAAGGCGCCACAGTTAACGCATACCGTAAGCCTGATCAGCCTTGAGACAATTACTGATGTGTCGAATTTGAATTTCACACGGTGTCGGATTACTTGAGGTAAATGGCGGGAGCTTGATTAGAGATGCCCATTTGTTAGCCAGGTGATCGTTCTAAAATTACCATTACTTGCCTTGCGCACTGCCACGAGCATCTATTGAGCTCTGATACTTGGCCAGTTCGGCCAGTAACGTTTCACCCCATCGACCAGTCTCAGATATTGTTGCCGTGTGTAAGCTGTCGGCATAAGCGAGTATCAACGAGAAGCCCTCAGCAATCTCGGCATCGGTTTCATGGGTGCCTGCCAAGTATTTACACCAATTAACTCTGGAAGCGGTGATCAGCTTTTCGAGCTGCAGCTGCATAGACACAAACCTTATATGACCGTCGGTGCCGCCAAATAACGAGTTCGCAGCCAGGCAGCTTGCCGCTCCAGCAAGAAAAACGTAGCCGTATTGTTCCCAATCTTTAAACAGCTGCACATCTGGTAACAAAGGCAGCAGCAAACCAATCGAACCTAGCAACCAAGCGGTAAAACGCGATAGCCCGGATATTAATGCCCGCGTACCTCGGCGGCGATAGTAATAATTGACCTCGGCTTCGGCAAGATTATCGACAGCAGCGAATAAGCCGGATAAAGACTCAACCACGTTTTGCTTATCCCATTTGAGAGCTTCGAGTTTGTTTCTGAAGGCATTTATTCGCCTTGGATCTTCCGGGCGCAGGCGCTGTAAGAATTTTTTTATGCTTATCATTAATGTTTCTCCAACGCATTGAACCTAGGATTGTTAACAAAGAGGTCTAACTGGTAAGTAACTATTCAGCGTCAATTCGCGTGGCAACAGTTACGTCATAAAATCTGGCAGCTTGCCGTCGAAAAGGAGATTTAACGCCTGAGTGGCCGAAACATTGTTTTTCCGACAAGTAGACAGATAACTGCGGACACGGCAAAAGGTGCCAGCCCCTTCCTGTGAGCGAAAGCAGCCGGAAATTTTCTGGTGAAGTTTGGTCATGCGGATGTCGCTTTCACCCTGGTTATTGGTGAAGGGCACCTCC
>JAUYMX010000150.1 GCA_030699345.1 Methylococcaceae bacterium | reverse complement strand
CAATATATCGACTTCTTTACGTAAATCTAACGGTAATGGTGGAAACGGCGCACTCATCTTAACAATGTTTTTTGCCGCTTCATCAAGTGCAGGAATGCCCGATGATTGGGTGATACGGATAGTGTATATGGAGCCATCTGCCTTAATACCAACATCCATCGTCAGTGTAGCAGAGAAGTTTTTCTTAATAGCCGCTTCCGGATAATTCAAATTGCCGGTTCTTTCGACCTTGCTTTCCCAATCTTTTAAATATTGTGCAGCAACATATTTGTGAGTACTGACCGCGTTAACGGACACTATTTTGGTTTGATCCGCGCTTTGCTGACTCTGTCTAATTTCTGTACCCAATGCACTAATTTGTTGCTGTAGTGATTCGGCCGATAATTTTGGAGTGGACTGTTCTTCTTGCTGTTTCTCAACAACTGCTGGTTTTGTAGCCGCAACTACTTTAGTTACTGCCTTTTGTTGGGTAAGGACTTTAGGTGTCTCCTTAGGCTTGCTCACTTGAGGTTCGGTTTTGCTGACCTGTTTTGTTTGGCCATTATTGCTAGGACTTGGTATTTGCTGCTTGGGGGGCTCAGGTTTTTTGGTTTGTTCACCGGCACCGATTTGATTATCTTGCGCCAAAAACTTGGCCTCTTTAGGTGCCTTAGGAGCAGGTGTCACCGCTAAAGTTACATCAATAGAGCGATTTATTTTCTCCGGGTTGGGGGCGGTAAAATTGACTCCCAAAGCGATAATTATGTGAACGATCGTCGCAATAAAAACTGCAATTAGTAACGAATCGTTATTTGATAACGGCGTGGACGGCTCAAATTTGAGCTGATTGGACATCATCGTAATGAATTTTCAATATGATCCATTAATTGACCACAGATATTCAGTCCGAATTGACGGTCCAATTCTTGTACGCAGGTCGGGCTGGTCACATTGATTTCGGTAAGGGTATCGCCAATAACATCGATGCCGACGAATACCAGGCCTTTTTCACGCAGAGTTGGCCCCACTTGATTGGCAATCCAACGATCTCGTTCTGTTAATGGCCGTCCTTCAGCGCGACCACCTGCCGCCAAATTGCCACGTGTTTCGCCTTGAGCGGGGATACGTGCCAACGCATAAGGAACAACTTCTCCGTTAATAATCAATATCCGTTTATCGCCATCTTTAATTTCCGGCAGATATTTTTGGGCCATCACGTAGCGGCTATTATGCTCGGTCATCGTTTCTAATATGACGCTGAGATTTGGATCATTCAGGCGCAAATGAAAAATCGAGGTTCCGCCCATGCCATCCAATGGTTTTAAAATGATTTCGCCTTGCTCGATCAAAAAGTCTCTAATTCGAGTGGATTCTCTGGCAACCAGGGTTTCCGCACAACATTGAGGGAACCACGCTGTAAAGAGTTTTTCATTGGCATCACGCAATGACTGCGGTTTATTGACAACGAGCGCTCCCAAAGCCTCTGCCCGTTCCAGCAAATACGTTGCGTAGATGTATTCTTGATCAAACGGCGGATCCTTGCGCATCAAAATCACGCTCAGCTGATCTAAAGGAATGTCCTGCTCAGCTATAAATTCATGCCATTGCTGTTCATCACGCTGTACTTTAAGCGTTCGAGTTCTGGCATAAGCTCGGCCGTTACGAAGATATAAATCATTCAGCTCCATGTAGTGTAATTCCCAGCCTCTGGCCTGAGCTTCCAACAGCATGGCAAAGCTGGTGTCTTTTTTTATGTTGATATGATCAATCGAATCCATGACCATACCTAGCTTAATCAACATTTAAATCTCCATTAGTCGCCTGACAAGCAGGCAAAA
>JAUYMX010000148.1 GCA_030699345.1 Methylococcaceae bacterium | reverse complement strand
GGGTCAGGTTGTCGACAATCACGCGTACAGCCAGCAAGTCATAAAGCTCATCAAGGGGCAGCTGCTTACGCTGCATTTTTTTCCAGATGCTAAAAATATGCTTTGGGCGGCCATAGCATTGGCAGGCAATACCTTCATCACTGAGTTTGTGTTGTAGAGAAACTATGAAGTCCTGAATACAGTCTTCGCGGTGCTTGCGCTTATTAGATAAGCCTTGGGCAATTTCACGATAGGCATGGGGCTCCAGAAAGCGGAAAGCCATGTCTTCCAATTCCCATTTGAGCTGATGAACGCCCAGCCGGTTGGCAATCGGTGCGTAAATATCCAGGGTTTCGCGTGCGATAAAGTGACGAACTTCGTGCGATTCTTTAGCTAAACCATGTAAACGCTGAATTCGATAGGCTAACTTGATCAACACTGCCCGCACGTCTTGGGTCATGGATAACAGCATTCGACGCAAGGTTTCAGTCTGGTTGGGCTGGCTGGCCATTTCCGGCGCGTACACGGTAACAGTGTTTAGCCAATTGACATCGTTGACCAAAGTGGCAATGGTGTCGCCAAATTGCTGTTTAATATCGGGTTTTTGGATTAGTTTGGCAAGGCGAGGGTCGCTAAGGATGGCGGCGACCAGGGTGTTTGTATCAACATTTAAGCTGCGCAAAATTGCCGCGACCTGAACGCCCTTAGGTCGATAATAATCTGAGTCGATAGGGATTTTTGCCACAACGGCCAAGGCCTGATCTAGCAAATGCTGCTCCGGTTCGGGGTAACCGCTAAAAGACGGGGTGTCGGCGCTGGTGTTTTTACGCATTTGCGGATGCTGACCTTAAAAAAACTGAGTCATTATGATAGTCTAACGACGTTAAGTAAATCTGCATTCCACCCGATGTTTTTGTTCGCTGATTAGCTATGCTATAGCTGCAGATTTGATTTCATTACACAATTATCCTTAAAGAGAAATATGAAAATTACAGTATTTGGAAGCGGTTATGTTGGTCTGGTTACGGGTGCATGCCTTGCCGAAGTAGGTAATAACGTCGTGTGCATGGATATTGATGAAGGCAAAA
>JAUYMX010000125.1 GCA_030699345.1 Methylococcaceae bacterium | reverse complement strand
TACTCAATTATTGAAGCCACAACGCCAGCACCAACTGTACGCCCACCTTCGCGAATAGCAAAGCGCAGACCATCTTCCATCGCAATAGGCGATATAAGCTTTACTTTTACAGAAATATTATCACCAGGCATTACCATCTCTACACCCTCAGGCAGCTCAACCGCACCCGTTACATCTGTAGTACGGAAGTAAAACTGCGGACGATACCCATTAAAGAAAGGAGTATGCCTACCGCCTTCGTCTTTAGATAAGACATATATTTCAGCATTAAAATGTGCATGCGGCTTTATAGTTCCTTTGTGCGCCAGAACCTGCCCACGCTCTACATCATCTCTTTTGGTACCTCTTAACAACAATCCAACGTTATCGCCCGCCTGACCTTGATCAAGCAACTTACGAAACATTTCAACACCTGTCACAGTCGTTGTCACAGTTGGCCTAATTCCGACAATCTCCACTTCCTGGCCAACTTTAATAATTCCTCTTTCTATGCGTCCCGTTACAACGGTTCCACGACCAGATATTGAGAACACGTCTTCGATTGGCATTAGGAAAGCACCATCAACTGCACGCTCTGGCTCAGGGATGTAGCTATCCAAGGCTTCTACTAGCTTAACAACTGACGGCACACCAATTTCACTAGTGTCACCCTCAAGCGCTTTTAAAGCGGAGCCAACTATAATTGGTGTATCGTCCCCAGGAAACTCATAAAGATCAAGTAGTTCGCGAATCTCCATTTCAACCAACTCAATCAGCTCGGCATCATCAACCATATCGGCTTTATTGAGGAATACAACGATATATGGAACGCCGACCTGCCTGGACAAAAGTATATGCTCTCTAGTTTGTGGCATAGGGCCATCAGCGGCGGAACACACAAGAATCGCTCCATCCATCTGCGCCGCACCAGTAATCATGTTCTTAACATAGTCAGCATGACCTGGGCAATCCACATGCGCATAATGTCTTTTTGCAGATTCATATTCAACATGTGATGTAGCAATCGTTATGCCGCGAGCACGTTCTTCAGGCGCGTTATCAATTTGATCAAAGGCTTTAACTTCTCCGCCTTGTAATTCAGCCATAACTTTTGTTAAGGCAGCCGTCAGAGTCGTCTTACCATGATCAACGTGGCCTATAGTACCTACGTTTACATGCGGTTTATTACGCGAAAATTTTTCTTTAGCCATAAATAATACCCTTTATTACATTATTAATATCTTTTGATAATTGCTTCAGCTACATGCCTAGGCGCATCACTGTATTTTTCAAACTGCATACTAAATACACCTCGACCTTGTGTCATTGAACGCAAGTCTGACGCATATCCAAACATTTCCACCAAAGGAACTTCACAACCAATTTGCTTTCCTGCCAGCACATCCTGCAATCCATTAACCATCCCTCTTCGCTTGCTTATATCACCAAGCACCCCACCCATATTTTCCTCAGGCACTGATATGTCAACTTTCATAATTGGCTCAAGAATCACAGGATTAGCTTTTTTAACGGCATCTCTTATACATATCGATGCAGCAATCTTAAACGCCAACTCACTTGAATCAACTTCGTGATACGATCCATCAACGAGAGTTACTTTAATATCGACAACCGGATAGCCAGCTAGAATACCATTTTTTAACTGCTCCTGAATACCATTATCTACTGCAGATATAAATTCTTTAGAAAGCACAGATAGCACATCATCAGCAACGAACACATATCCCAATCCACGACCTTGCGGCTCTACCCTCAATAAAACATGTGCATATTGCCCTTTTCCACCAAAATCTCTCTCAAATTTGGTTTCATGCTCGATAGTTGCACTTACGGACTCGCGGTAAGCGACCTGCGGAGGCCCAACAACCATATCTACACTAAACTCTCTTCGGATGCGCTCAACAACAATTTCAAGGTGCAGCTCACCCATACCAGATAGAATTACCTGCCCAGAATCATTATCTACAGAAACTTTAAATGAAGGATCTTCGCGAACCATTTTTTCAAGAGCAAAGCTCATTTTTTCTTGATCAACTTTTGTCTTTGCTTCGACAGCCATGGACACTACAGGATCGGGATATTCTATTCGCTCTAACAAAACCGGGAAACTTAAGTCGCATAAAGTATCACCAGTTGTAACATCTTTTAAGCCAACTGCCGCTGCAATATCCCCCGCCATTACCTCATCAATTTCTTCTCGGCTATTAGCATGCATCTGGACCATTCGTCCAATACGCTCTCTTTTATTTTTAGCCGAGTTATATACAACATCCCCGGCCCTGAGTACTCCAGAATACACCCTAAAAAACGTCAGTGAACCAACATATGGATCAGTGGCAATTTTAAAAGCCAAGGCTGAAAACGGCTCTTCGTCTTTAGATTCACGCAAAATACATTCAACACCATTCTCAGCCAGCCCCTTTGCAGGAGCAAGGTCAGATGGAGATGGCAGGAACTTAACAACGCCATCAAGTAAAGCTTGTATTCCTTTGTTTTTAAATGCCGATCCACAAAAAGCAGGAACAATTGAGTTTGACAAGGTTGCAGCTCTAATACCTAGAACCAATTCGGCTTCTGTAAATTCAATACCGCTCAAAAATTTTTCTATTAAATCTTCACTAAATTCAGCTATAACTTCAATTAATTTTTCTCTCCATACCCTGCACCGGTCAATCATGTCCAGGGGAATTTCATCCTCCCTAAATGACACCCCATAACTAGCAGAATCCCAATACAAGGCACGCATACTAATCAAGTCAACAACCCCCTCAAAGCTATCTTCAGCACCAATTGGAAGTTGAAGAGGAACCACGAGCGCACCCAATCTATTATTAATTTGATTTACAACACGTATAAAATCAGCACCAACACGATCCATTTTATTTACAAAAACTAATCTAGGCACCTTATATCTATCCGCCTGCCTCCAAACTGCTTCAGATTGAGACTCAACCCCCCCTACAGCACAAAAAACAACACAAGCACCATCAAGGACTCTCAGTGAACGCTCAACCTCAATCGTAAAATCGACATGCCCTGGCGTGTCAATAATGTTTATACGATGCGGCTCAAACTGGCAGCTCATACCAGCCCAAAAACAAGTAGTAGCCGCTGATGTTATTGTTATACCCCGCTCCTGCTCTTGCTCCATCCAGTCCATTGTAGCCGCCCCATCATGAACCTCTCCTATCTTATGCAGCTTTCCAGTATAAAATAATATTCTTTCAGTTGTAGTGGTCTTACCGGCATCGATATGAGCCATTATGCCGATATTACGATAGTGATTTATTTGTGTTTTACGCGCCACTATAAAAGCCAATAGATATTAACCAATCACCATCTATAATGAGAAAAGGCTTTATTTGCCTCCGCCATCCTATGCGTATCTTCTCTTTTCTTAGCCGCAGAACCGCGATTATCAAACGCATCGATTAGCTCACCTGCTAACTTTGCCGACATATTTTTTTCGTTTCTTTTACGAGAAGCATCAATAAGCCACCTCATAGCAAGCGCTAATCGCCGAGAAGGCCTAACCTCAACTGGAACCTGATAAGTTGCACCACCAACACGACGAGACTTAACCTCAACTCGCGGCTGAACATTTTCCAGGGCTTTAGATAGAATCTCCAAAGGTTCAGAATGACCTTTTTTTCCTATCACATCTAGCGCACCATAAACAATACCTTCAGCCACAGACTTCTTGCCACTTTCCATGATCATATTCATGAATTTAGTAAGCATGACACTTCCAAATCTTGGATCAGGGATTATCTCTCTTTTTGTTGCTACTCTTCTTCTAGACATTTATTTTTCACCAAACAATATTAACTTTTAGGTCTCTTAGTACCGTATTTAGATCTACCACACTTCCGATTTGCCACCCCTGAGGTATCCAAACTTCCGCGAACAACATGGTATCTAACGCCTGGCAAATCCTTTACACGCCCACCTCTAATAAGAACAACAGAATGCTCCTGCAAGTTATGCCCTTCACCGCCAATATAACTACTAACTTCAGAGCCATTAGTTAAACGCACCCGTGCTACTTTTCTAAGCGCAGAATTAGGCTTTTTAGGAGTAGTGGTATATACACGGGTACATACGCCGCGCCGCTGAGGACAAGCCTCTAAGGCAGGCACATTACTTTTCTCAATTCTCTTCAAACGCGGTTTTCGGACCAACTGATTTATCGTGGTCATATTTAATTAACTCCAAATTATTAAAAAATACAAATTACCTAATAATACCGAACGACACTTATTTGTAATTATTTTCCTGGTAAATTCATTAATTATACTTACATATAAAAACAAGTCCAATAATTAACAACTTCATATTATATATTAAGCGCTTGCTTTAACGCCTCTTCAACATCCTCGGCATCTACATGTGAAGACGAATCAACATCTTGTGAAGAATCATTGGTAGCATTGCGATCTTTTCTTCCTTCGTGGTAAGCCAGCCCTGTACCTGCTGGAATCAATCTTCCAACTATTACATTTTCCTTTAATCCTTGCAGACTATCATTCAATCCTCTTACAGCAGCATCCGTAAGAACCCTTGTGGTTTCTTGAAATGAAGCTGCTGAAATAAATGATTCAGTTGCTAACGAAGCTTTAGTAATGCCTAACAATACAGAGTCGTAACTTGCTGGTATCTTACCTTCCCTTTCCGCTTTGTCATTATTCTCTCTTAAAGCAGCTCGCTCTACTTGATCACCTTTTAGATAACCAGTGTCGCCAGGCGCAGTAATTTCTACTTTCCTTAGCATTTGGCGAATAATAGCCTCTATATGTTTATCATTGATTTTAACACCTTGTAAACGATACACATCCTGTATCTCCTTAACTAGGTAGTTAGCCAACTCTTCGATTCCACGCAATCTTAGAATATCGTGCGGCGTCAACTCACCTTCGGCAATAGTTTCACCCTTTTCCACATACTCACCCTCAAACACAGTGATATGTCGCCATTTAGGTATAAGCGTTTCAATTTGCTCTCCCGCGGAATCAGTTATTACAACCCTCTGCTTTCCTTTAGTCTCTTTTCCAAAAGAAATAGTTCCACTAATTTCAGCTAAAATTGCAGGATCTTTTGTTTTACGAGCTTCAAATAAATCAGCTACACGCGGAAGACCGCCAGTAATATCCCTAGTTTTGCTTGACTCCTGCGGTATACGCGCCAAGACATCCCCAACTTCAACTTGGTTACCATCACTAATGCCTACAATTGCACCGGCGGGTAAAAAATACTGAGCTGGTATTTCGGTACCAGGCAGGAATATTGATTTACCGTCAAGAGCCAAGAGCTTCACCATTGGCCTCAATTCTTTACCAGCACTACCACGCTGCTTAGGATCTGTTACCACCAATGAACTTAACCCTGTAACCTCATCCGATTGCTTCTGAACAGTAACGCCGTCAACAAAATCGACAAACTCAACCATGCCATTCACTTCCGTAATAACAGGATGCGTATGGGGATCCCAATTTACGATAATATCTCCGGCATCAACCCTAGATGCTTCTTGAACTGATATAACTGCACCATAAGGTATTTTATAGCGCTCTCTTTCACGACCGTAATCATCAACAACACCAACCTCACCTGAGCGAGATACTGCGACCAGATTTCCTTCTCGGTTAGCGACAGACTTCAAATTATTTAAACGGACTGAACCAGCGGACTTGACTTGTACATTACTTATAGCTGCAGTTCTAGATGCTGCACCGCCTATATGAAATGTTCTCATCGTTAACTGAGTGCCTGGCTCACCAATCGACTGGGCAGCGATCACACCAACAGCTTCACCAATATTAACTAAATGCCCTCGCCCTAAATCTCGTCCGTAGCAGGCCGCGCATACTCCATGGCGATTCTCACAGGTAATAATTGATCTAACTAGAACCTGATCAACACTATTTTTTTCAAGTACAGATACCCAATGTTCATCTAACAATATTCCACGAGAAACAACAAGCCCACCAGCTGCGTCCAGAACATCCTTAGCAACTACGCGCCCTAGCACACGCTCAGATAGTGGTTCAACTACGTCACCACCTTCAATAATGGGTGTCATTATTAAGCCATTTATAGTATTGCAATCTGCACCGTTAATAACTAAATCCTGGGCAACATCAACAAGTCTACGAGTCAAATATCCAGAATTTGCCGTCTTCAATGCTGTATCTGCTAGACCTTTTCTTGCTCCATGCGTCGAAATGAAGTACTGCAATACATCCAATCCTTCACGAAAGTTTGCGGTAATTGGGGTCTCAATAATAGATCCGTCAGGTTTAGCCATTAATCCGCGCATTCCAGCCAGCTGCCGTATCTGAGCAGCCGAGCCCCTTGCACCTGATTCTGCCATCATAAATATTGAGTTAAATGATTTCTGCTTAACGGGGTTTCCATCTGCATCAATAACCGTTTCCTCGCCAAGCCCATCCATCATAACCTTAGCTATCTGGTCATTTGCATGTGACCAAATATCAACTACTTTGTTATACCTTTCACCATCTGTGACCAATCCAGATGAATACTGACTCTGTATTTCGTTAACTTCGGAGTCAGCGGCTTTTATAATGTCGGCTTTTTTGGCTGGAATTGCCATATCTTCAATCCCAAAAGATACCCCCGAAATAGTCGCATATCGAAATCCCAAATACATCAGCTGATCAGCTAGAATAACTGTGTCCTTGTTTCCCAAATAGCGGTAACTATAATTAATTAATCTGGATATGTTTTTCTTAGTCATATCACAATTAACTAATTCAAAAGGCATTCTATCCGGAACAACCTCCCAAATTAAAGCTCGACCAACAGTTGTCGCTACTCTGTGCGTTTTATCATTTAACTCACCGTTATCACCAGCTACCTTTTCAGTGATACGAAGTTGGATTTTTGATTGCAATTCAACACTTTTAGCGAGTATTGCTTTATGTACTTCACCAACGCTCCCAAATACAGAACCATCACCCTTTGCATTAATTTTTTCACGACTAATGTAATACAATCCAAGTACCACGTCTTGCGAAGGATTAATAACAGGTTCACCATTTGCAGGAGACAAAATATTATTTGTTGCCATCATTAACGTCCGCGCTTCAAGCTGCGCTTCAATAGATAATGGAATATGCACCGCCATTTGATCGCCATCAAAATCAGCGTTAAAAGCACTACAGACTAAAGGATGCAATTGAATTGCCTTACCCTCAATTAAGGTGGGCTCAAAAGCTTGAATACCTAATCGATGTAATGTTGGCGCACGATTCAGAAGAATTGGATGCTCACGAATAACTTCTTCAAGAATATCCCATACCTCTGAACTTTCTCTTTCAACCATTTTCTTTGCAGCTTTAATGGTTGTTGCTAATCCACGGAATTGCAATTTGCTAAAAATAAATGGCTTGAATAATTCAAGTGCCATTTTTTTAGGCAATCCGCATTGATGCAATCTTAAAGTAGGGCCAACAACAATAACTGATCGTCCAGAATAGTCGACACGTTTACCGAGTAGATTCTGCCTAAAACGTCCTTGCTTGCCTTTAATCATGTCGGCTAAAGACTTCAGAGGACGTCTATTTGTCCCTGTTATAGCCCTCCCTCTACGCCCATTGTCAAGCAAAGCATCAACAGATTCTTGAAGCATGCGCTTTTCATTTCGAACAATAATATCAGGCGCATTTAAATCCAATAGCCTATTCAATCTGTTATTTCGATTAATTACGCGGCGATACAAATCATTAAGATCAGAAGTTGCAAACCTTCCCCCATCAAGAGGCACCAGCGGTCTTAATTCTGGTGGCAAAACTGGCAAAACCTTCAAAATCATCCATTCAGGTCGATTTTTTGAGCTCATTAACGCATCCATTACTTTCATGCGTTTTGAAAATTTCTTTATTTTCGTTTCTGAATTTGTAGTGATAATTTCTTGATGTAAAATCTCGACTTGCTCTTTTAAATCTATTGATCTCAATAAATCATAAATAGCCTCAGCACCCATTTTTGCAACAAAATCATCTCCATGCTGTTCAACCGCATCAAGATATTCGTCATCAGTCAATAACTGACCTTTTTCTAAAGGTGTCATTCCTGGATCGAGCACTACAAATGATTCAAAATACAAAACACGTTCTATTTCACGCAATGTCATATCCAATAACAATGCAATTCGAGAAGGTAGTGACTTCAAAAACCAAATATGTGCTACAGGGCTGGCCAGCTCAATATGCCCCATTCTTTCACGACGAACCTTAGAAAGAGTAACTTCAACTCCACATTTTTCACAGATAACGCCTCGATGTTTTAGACGCTTATACTTTCCACATAAGCATTCATAGTCACTGACTGGACCAAATATCTTTTCGCAAAACAGTCCGTCTCTTTCCGGTTTAAATGTTCGGTAATTAATAGTTTCAGGCTTTTTGACTTCACCATAAGACCACGAGCGAATCATATCTGGCGATGCAAGACCAATACGAATCCCGTCGAAATCTTCAGCTCGTCCTTGGCGTTTTAAAAAATTCATTAAATCTTTCAAGAGCAAATCCTCTTATTATTTGTTCTACAGCGTTGCAGAATAAGCCATCTATTAAATATCTCAGAAAAGAACACTATTCTCTTTCCAATTCTATATTGACAGCTAACGAACGTATTTCTTTAATCAAAACATTAAATGATTCCGGCATGCCAGCTTCCATTTTATGATCACCATCAACAATGTTTTTATACATTCTTGTTCTACCTGTTACATCATCTGATTTTACTGTCAACATTTCCTGCAATGTATAAGCGGCGCCATAAGCTTCTAAAGCCCAGACTTCCATCTCGCCAAAACGCTGCCCACCAAATTGAGCTTTACCGCCTAATGGTTGCTGCGTTACTAGACTGTACGGCCCTGTTGACCTGGCATGCATTTTGTCATCAACCAAATGGTTTAACTTTAACATGTACATATAGCCCACAGTCACTTCTCGCTCAAATGGTTCGCCTGTCAAACCATCATAAAGTGTCACCTGACCATGTTCAGGTAAATCAGCTAGCCTTAGCATTGTTTTAATATCCTCTTCGCTTGCACCATCAAATACGGGTGTTGCCATCGGAACGCCATCAACTAAATTTGCGGCTAATTCAAGGATTTCTAAATCAGAAAAATCGTCTAGTTTTTCTTTTCGTCCACTGTTGTTATAGACTTTTTCCAGAAACTTTCTTATTTCTATAACTTTTGAACGGGCTTCCAACATCTTACCGATTTTAATACCAAGGCCTTTTGCCGCCCATCCTAAATGGGTTTCTAGAACCTGGCCCACATTCATTCGTGAAGGCACGCCTAAAGGGTTCAATACGATATCTACTGGATTACCATCAGCTGTATAAGGCATATCTTCAATTGGTCTTATCATGGAAATAACACCTTTATTACCATGTCTACCGGCCATTTTATCTCCCGGTTGAATCCGTCTTTTTACAGCAAGATAGACTTTGACCATTTTCAAAACCCCAGGTGGCAAATCATCGCCCATGGTAATTTTCTTGCGTTTTATTTCAAATTTTTCATCAAAATCTTTTCTTTGTTGCTCAATTTGAGCGACTACCGTTTCAAGCTGAAGATTAATATCTTCATCCTTCATGGTAATCTTCAACCAATCTGAATGCTTTAAATCGTGAAGATATTCGTATGTAATTTCAGCGTCAGACTTTAAGCCTAGAGGACCTGACTGAGCAACTTTACCTACCAGCAGCTCTGCAACACGTGCAAATATATCACCTTCAAGTATTTTCAATTGGTCATCAAGATCTTTTCTATATCGCTTAATCTCCTCTTGCTCAATATCTAAGGCTCTCTTATCCTTTTTCACACCATCGCGTGTAAACACTTGAACATCAATAACTGTACCTTGAATATTTGCAGGAACGCGTAAAGACGTATCTTTCACATCAGCGGCCTTTTCTCCAAAAATAGCGCGCAACAATTTTTCTTCTGGCGTAAGTTGCGTTTCACCTTTTGGCGTCACTTTACCGACAAGAATATCCCCGCCTTTAACTTCAGCGCCAACATAAACTATTCCTGATTCGTCTAATTTAGATAACGCCTCTTCACTTACATTAGGAATATCTGCAGTTATTTCCTCAGGACTGTGCTTTGTATCTCTTGCTACACAGGTTTTTTCTTCAATATGAATGGTGGTAAATCTATCTTCTTTTACCACTCTTTCTGATACCAGAATTGAATCTTCGAAGTTGTATCCATTCCATGGCATGAATGCTACCAACATATTTTGACCAAGTGCCAATTCACCCATATCGGTAGATGGTCCATCCGCCATAATATCGCCAGCCTGAACAATATCGCCAGGCTTAACAAGTGGCTTTTGATTAATGCAGGTATTCTGATTTGATCGTGTATATTTAATTAAATTATAAATATCAACCCCTGATGAACCAGTCTCTGTTTCCGTGTCGTTTACTCTTACAACAATTCTTGCCGCATCAACAGCCTCAATTCGCCCCCCACGAGCAGCAACTACAGTTACTCCAGAATCCTTTGCAACAGTGCGCTCCATACCAGTACCTACCAACGGCTTTTCGGCCTTTAAAGTTGGTACCGCTTGCCGTTGCATGTTAGAGCCCATTAGTGCCCTATTCGCATCATCATGCTCCAGAAAAGGAATGATCGAAGCTGCAACAGATACAATTTGCTTGGAAGACACATCCATATACTGAACCGTATCCGACATTGCCAACGTAAACTCATCTTTATGCCGACAGGATACTAACCCATCAACCAATTTACCATTATCATCAACAGCAACACTAGCTTGCGCAATTACAAACTCACCCTCTTCAATAGCTGATAGATAATCAACATGCGTTGTGACTTTGCCATCAATAACCTTTCTATAAGGTGTTTCTAAGAAACCATAGTTATTAGTTCTGGCATAAACGGATAATGAATTTATTAAACCGATGTTTGGACCTTCCGGGGTCTCAATTGGACATACCCGCCCATAATGCGTTGCATGAACATCTCGCACCTCAAAACCGGCTCTTTCCCGTGCTAAACCACCGGGACCAAGTGCGGAAACACGCCGCTTATGAGTTACTTGAGATAACGGGTTATTTTGATCCATGAATTGAGACAACTGACTGGAACCAAAAAATTCCTTTACGGCTGCTGATACTGGCTTCGCATTAATTATTTCCTGAGGCATTAACCCTTCGGAATCAGCAAGTGTTAATCGTTCTTTAACTGCACGTTCAACGCGAACAAGCCCAACTCTAAATTGGTTTTCAATCATTTCACCAACAGAGCGAACACGTCGATTACCTAAATGATCAATATCATCAACATTTCCGTTTCCATTGCGAATATTGATAAGCTCTTTAAGAACATCAATTATATCTTCCTTAGTAAGAGTACCAAGGCCAATTATTTCTTGACGACCTAAGCGTCTATTGAACTTCATTCTTCCGACCGTAGAAAGATCATACCGCTCATCTGTGAAAAACAGATTCTGAAATAAATTTTCAGCTGATTCTTTTGTTGGCGGCTCTCCCGGACGCATCATCCTATATATTTCAACTAACGCTTCGAGACTATTGGTTGTAGTATCAATACGCATCGCATTAGAAACATAAGGCCCTCTATCTAAATCATTAACAAATAAAGTATCAATTTCTGATACATTGTTTTCAATGCATTTATCTAAAATAGCATTAGTTATTTCATCGTTAACGTTAGCAATTATTTCGCCTGTGGTTTGGTCAATTAAATTGTGTCCAAGAATTTTGCCTACTAAATAATCTTTAGGGACCTCAACCTGCTTCAACTCGGCTTTATTCATTTCGCGAATGTGCTTCGCAGTAATTCGCCTTCCTTCTTCAACAAGAATTTGACCATTATTCTTTATGTCAAATGCCGCAATTTCCCCTCGCATCCTTTCAGGTATTATATGAAAAATGCACTTATCTGCACTCAATGCGAATTTGTTGGTATCGAAGAAAATTTTAATCATTTCTTCATTATTAAAGCCTAGAGCTCTCAATAATATTGTCGCTGGAATTTTTCTACGTCTGTCGATGCGTACATAGACGCAATCTTTATGATCAAATTCAAAATCTAACCAGGAGCCTCGATATGGAATAACTCTTGCGTTAAACAACAGCTTTCCTGATGAATGAGTTTTCCCCTTATCATGATCAAAGAATACTCCAGGAGAACGATGCAACTGAGAAACAATAACTCTCTCTGTACCATTTATAACAAACGTTCCATTCTCGGTCATCAAGGGCAACTCCCCCATATAGACCTCTTGTTCACGTATGTCTTTAACTACTTTTGCGTTAGCAGGTGCTTCTTTGTCATATATAACTAACCGCACTAATACTCTTAGTGGAGCAGCATATGTTGCACCTCTTTGTTGGCATTCCCTGATATCAAATACTGGAACTCCCAATCTATAACTTACATATTCAAGTATTGCATAACCTGAATGACTTTCAATTGGAAAAACACTAGAAAATGCAGCATGTAAACCGCTATTTTCACGTTTGCTTACAGATACGCCAGTTTGTAAAAAACTTGCATATGAATTGATCTGCGTCGCAAGAAGATAGGGAACTTCAAGTACTTCAGTACCTTTCCCAAAGTTATTTCGAATACGCTTTTTTTCGGTAAAAGAGTAGGACATATCACTTCCGAACTTT
>JAUYMX010000091.1 GCA_030699345.1 Methylococcaceae bacterium | reverse complement strand
CAAAAAACCGATGTCGGCCGTACGTTCGTACAGGTTACGCACCAAAATATCTATCGATACTTGCGCCTTGGATTCCAGCTCCAGACAGGTTTTTTTGATTTCTTCAGACACTAGCTGATTGGTCAACGTGCTTTCCAAATCGCCAAAGCCTTTTTTGGTGGCTTCCATTGCGGGCAATATGGAGGCGGCTTCTTTGGGACAACTGATTTCCGCAATTGCAGAAATCAGTCCCCACGTGCCATTCAACTCACGGAGAATTTCCTTGCACTGGGCAACGCTACGAATATAGGGAGAGAATGTTTCAAAACGGTCAGCCTCTGACAGCATGTTATGTTTCCTTGTTATGCGTTAAAAATGAAACGAGACATTGAGGGCAACAGCAAGATGTAAGCCACATTGTCTGGTTTGCTACAAATTAAGGTTTGAGCTGATATTGTTGGGCTTGTGTTGAGGCAGGCGATTTAATCTATGCACATTTTTAGTGCGTTAGGCGGTGGTCATTCACTAATCTTGTGCGGGTTGGAGCGTAAATGGGATGTCTAAATCGGAGTTAAAGTCATAGCCATGCGGCGGCAATATCAACTAATAAGATACGTTTCTCGTCCAGCCTGAGCGATAACGTTTTGCAAAGCACATCGGTATTAAAGTCTCTATAGCGCTCTGAAGTGACCAGGCGATAGTGGTCATTTTCGGATTCAAGTGCCAGTAATTGATAAAAATAAGGTCGCCATGCCCAGTTAAAACCAATTTGTGCGGGGTCTTCAAACCATTTGCCATCGGCAAAATTAAAATTTGACGATACTTGTTCGCCGTCGTTATTGCACAAATAAAACCTTAGCACGCCACTTTCTTCAAAGGGATGGGCTGATAAATGGTTTAAATTGAAATCGCTTGCTAATGCTTGCTTAAGTTGTTCGCAAAGAATTTTAATTTTGGCGATATATTGAATTTTGTGTTGTTCTTTGGTCAACGTGTTGTCTAGGAAGGTTTTTCTTAACTCGCTGATGTGCGTTTGATAATGGCTTGAATGTTTAAATTCAGCCTCGGCCGGAGCAAACAAATAGCCCTGCATATATTGAGCACCACAGCTTAAGCCGAAAAAGAATTCCTCGGCCGTTTCCACGCCCTCACACACAATGCGGCAGCCGGTGCGTTTTGCCAAGCGGGTTAGCAGATGCACTATATCGCTGGCGATGCCGCCTTTAGTGGCCTGTTTAAATAGCCGCATATCCAATTTAATAATGTCAGGTTGGATGGCCATGACTCTTTCCAACTGCGAAAATCCCGCACCAAAATCATCAATAGCCACTTTCAATCCATGCTTTCGATAGACATCGACAACGTCAACCAGTTTGTCCAAGTCGCCTTTGGATTCAGTGATTTCGATAATGATCCGGCTTCGGTCAATATTAAATTCATCAAGCATGAGCAAGGTCGGTAATGAATTTACATCAGCGACATAGTCAATCCATTGTGCGGAAATGTTCAGTGTTAAATAGCCGTTACAATCTGAGGTACTGAATTTTTGCAGTGCTTGCCGCCTAACAATACGATCCCATTCAATCAGTTGTTCATCAGCAATATGCGGCGAGGTGAATAACTCGCCTGCCGAAATGACCTTGCCGTCGATACCCACTTGTCTGGCTAAGGCTTCATAACCAATGATTCTGCCGCTGGCAATGCCAACAATAGGCTGAAAGTAGGGGAATAATTTTTCTTCATTCATGTGTGGAAAGCATTACTAAGTTTTGCACTTTTGGAGTCGAATTCGCGCAATGGGTTAAATCACACTTAAAGATAAGCAAACTATTTGCCCTAATTTAAGTGAATATAAAATGTAGAATTTGCAAAGATTGTCAGGCAAAAAAAAGCGTCCTATCGGAGAAAGATAGGACGCCCAAGGTACCAAGCACAGGGATGAACAATCAAAAACATGTTCATGAATATAAAAGCATTAACAGTGCCAAAAGTTAAAACGTAATTATTTCAACTGCTTGTGTTTTGTTGGTTGTTTCAGTTCGTAATGGATTGCACCAAAACGAGGCGATGACATGGGGGCGTGTTCAAAATTAGTGCATTGATTCCTTTTATAGCCTTACGAAATGAACCTTACCTTTTAATAAAATGAATTTTTGTTGCGCCATGCGCAACATGCTATGCTTCAAAAATGATTAAATCGTTTCGGCATAAAGGCCTTAAAAAGTTTTTTGATTCTGGCTCTGTGGCTGGTATTCAGCCTCAGCAAGCAAAACGTTTAAGGATGCAGCTTGTTGCATTGGATACCGCAACAACTATTGAAGATATGGAAATCCCCGGTTTCAAGTTGCACTCACTGAAAGGCTCAGACAACGACCGATGGTCGGTTTGGGTAAATGGCAACTGGCGCGTCACGTTTGAATTTCACGACGGTCATGCTTTCATTCTCGATTATGAGGATTACCTCTAATGGCTATGCACAATCCACCACACCCAGGCGAGTTCATCCGGGAAGTCTATCTGGAACCGTTTGGTATCACCGGCAGGCAACTTTCCTCTAAATTGGGTGTTTCGCCTTCTACGCTCAACCGTATTTTAAAAGGCAACAGCGGCGTAAGCTCGGAAATGGCGCTGCGACTTTCAAAAGCCTTGGGTCGTTCTCCAGAAAGCTGGTTGATCATGCAGGACAACTATGATCTTTGGCATGCCAGGCAAACAGTCAATCTGGATGCTGTTGAAAAGATTGAGTTTAGGGCGGTGTAACTGGTAATAAGATATACCGAGAAACGAGGCATCGCTCGCGATTGATGCGCTTCACTACGTTCAGCACATCCTATGGACTAGACAGTAATGTCGGATTAGGGCTATTGTCTTATTCGACATGCTTGTTCTCTTATTGGCAAGTTATCTTTGCCCCATTCATAATGAAGTTTTAAAAGCTGATAAGGAATAGAACGAATGCCAAAACAAGAGCAGGAGCTTTACAAGCTTTTACTTACAGATTTACGACGACGTACATCTACCGGGCCAAAGCGAAACCTTGCAATGCAAGCTGCGAGTGATAAAGGGAGAGTTCTATTTTCCGCTGCATTTCGCCGACTTCAATCTAAAACGCAAGTTTTCCCTCAAGAATGGAATGCCTCAGTTCGTACCCGTCTCACGCACTCTATTGAGGTTGCAACTATTGGTAGATACCTTGCAGAAGGTATAACTGAAAAGCTACTCGAGAAAAAATTTCTTGGAAATATAGGCGATTCTGAAACGCTTCACAAAGCAAGTGCATTCATCACGTTTGTTGAAGTTGCCTGTTTAATGCACGATATCGGAAACCCTCCTTTTGGCCACTTCGGGGAAAAATCAATTCAAGAGTGGTTCATAAAGCGTGAAGAGGGATATAGAAATAAATTTAAACCGAAATTAAAGGAAGAGTTCGATAAGTTTTATACGGACTTTTCCACGTTTGATGGCAATCCGCAAGGATTCCGCTTAGCGACTCGCCTGCAATGGGTTTACGATGAGTTTGGCTACAATCTTACCTATTCTCAACTAGCTGCAACCTTGAAATATCCTTGGACACCAGAACGAATAGGCACAAAACAGAATAACAGAACAATTAAGAAAGCTGGGGTTTTCTTCAGCGAAACAGCTATTCTTGATGAGCTTCAGAGTAATTTGAAATTAACCGCTTCTGCTCGGCATCCACTTGTATACGTAATGGAAGCGGCAGACGATATTTCATATTGCCTAAGCGATATAGAAGACGCTCTTGAGAAATGTGTTGTAAGAAACAAGGATGTAATTGAAAACCTTAGACAAAAATTATCTTCAGCAGGATATAACAAATTCGTTATTCCAATGCTAGAAGCACTACCTAAAGCGGGTGAGGAAATAGAGAACTCATCATGGTTCGTGCGATTCCGAACAACAGTGACCAACGTTTTAGTAGAGCGGGCCTGTAATCTATACATAAACCATCATAAAGAAATTATAGAAGGCCAATATTTTTCCCTTCTAAGCAAATCTAGGGGGGCACAAGCCTTACTCGATGTTATTGACGAATTCTCCGAACAGCATTTATATCGCAGTCCAGTAGTCAGGGAACGAGAGCTGGTTGGATATCAAGTTATCCATGGGATTTTGGATCGATTTGGGTTGCTGCTTGACCTTTCAAGCATAGAGGCAGAAGCATTACTTATCGAAAAAAAATCACCTAAAGCGACAGGCATGGCACTAGCATCAACTTTGGAAAGTTTTTTGCCTCGTAAACATCTCAAAGTCTATGAACACGCACTAAAAGAGATAAAAGAATCCATGAATATCTCTCAACAAAGAAGAGACATGTTGGAATGGATGGCAAGAGCGCATCTACTCGTGGATTTTTTGTCTGGTATGACGGATGACTTTGCGATCGTAACTTATAGACGACTCTACGATGGTGGAAGCAGCAAAATATGAATATTTTAGAAATTGAAACCCACCCAATTTGTATGGTACCGCACTGGCTCCATAGTTTGGGTGATCAGTGTTTGGTATCCCTATCCCGATATAAATACGCGCCACAACATATCGAAGATCAACGCGAGTTGATTACCATCAAGTTGGGTGAGCTGACTCCTTCTTGGCTGGAATCCCAATTGTCTTCGCTCCCAGAAGAGTATGAGCTAGCGTTACATTCAGTCTTAATGAGCCACGAAGATGAAGCACATATCCCAATGGTTGACTTTGCTACTAAGGATATTCAGCAAAAGGAGATTTTTTATTGGGCATATGAGCAACTTGGGATAACTTTAAAGCTATTCGACAGTGGTAGAGCGTTACACGGTTATGGAATGGAGCCAGTTTCTCGAGATAAATGGATACGGTTTATGGGGCTATTACTGCTCGCCAATATTCCTAATCATCAGCCATTGACGGATACGAGATGGATTGGTCATCGATTGCTCGCAGGTTATTCTGCATTGCGATGGAGTAAGAACTCTTCTTTCAGTCTTAAAATGCCTACCTTGGTTACCTGCATAGATTCTTCTTGTCCTACTCTAGCCGGGTAGTCAAGCGGGGTAGGTTGGGCGGAATGCAATGAAGCCCAACATTTCCAATTAGCAACTGGCACTTTCTTAATATGAACATAAATGAACTTCATAACTTGTCCGCCATCGAAAAACTTAAGATTATCGAAGCGCTTTGGGAAGATTTGGTAAGTGACGAAAGCAGTCTTCCTAATATGGCTTGGCATGAAACAGAGCTTAAAGAGACAGAAGACAAATTCCTAGATGGCGACATCGAAGTTCTGGATTGGCAGCAAGCCAAAAAGGAATTACGTTCTCAATTTGAATGAAAGTCCAAGTTCTTCGTTCAGCCATGGAAGATATGGCGACAGGACGGAAATTCTATGATCATCAAGAAGCAGGTGTTGGCGACTATTTTTTCGATAGTTTATTTGCTGAGATAGATTCATTGTATGCGTGTAACCCTACCACTTTGCGGGCTCAGGCCTATTTTGTTTAAACGCCTCAATGACCTCTGGTGCTAACGGCAGCAATTCATCAATACGGCTATTCGGCCAGGTGGGCAATTTCTCTAAGGTGTCTTTTAACCAGTCTGCCGAGTTCAAGCCATTGAGCTTGGCGGTGCCTAATAAGGTTTGAATCGCCGCAGCTCGTCGA
>JAUYMX010000090.1 GCA_030699345.1 Methylococcaceae bacterium | reverse complement strand
AATTAGGCCATTGATCAAACTTGACGCCATGTTGCCACCGCCAATAAAACCTATTTTCTTTATTTTCATGAGTCCACTGTGTAATGGTTGAATGATTTATACATTTTAACCTATATGGTGACCAAGCCATAAAACACAAGGTAAATGGCTGCAACAAGCTGTGCTACAGTAGCGCCGTTAACAAAACCGACGCCTATGATTGATACCATTTACATTGAAGAAAACATCCGACAACACCCCAGAGTTCTCGAAATTCTGGCTCGTTTCCCAAATGCAAGACGCATTGACTGCGGACGTTATGGCGAAGTTTTCAACCCTAAAGCGCAAAATTTTCGCCTGCAAAAACAACAGCCCGCGTTAATTTTGGCGGAAAAATATCGCCACTTCGCATTACCGGCGCCCAGCGGCTACGGTATCGGCGCCGCCAAAAACTATTATTTTTCGCACATGCTCAATTGCTTGTACGATTGCCGTTACTGCTTTTTGCAAGGCATGTACCAGTCTGCCAATTATGTGTTGTTCGTCAATTACGAAGATTTCCAGCAGGAAATCAAACAGCTGTGTGAGCAAACGCCTGATGAACCGGTGCATTTTTTCTCCGGTTACGATTGCGACAGCCTAGCGCTGGAACCGGTCACGCATTTTGCGAAAAGCTTTTTACCATTCTTTGCTGAACAGCCTAACGCTTGGCTGGAATTACGCACCAAAAGCACCCAAATCCGCAGCCTACTGGATATTACCCCACTCCCCCGCTGCATCGTCGCTTTCAGCTTATCACCTGATGATCTAGCGCAAAAACTCGAACACAAAGCCCCGCCTCTGGCGCGCCGCTTAGAAGCTATGGCTAAATTACAGCTACAAGGCTGGCAAATTGGCCTGCGTTTTGATCCTTTGCTTTATCAAACCGGCTTTCAACAAACCTACCGGGATTTTTTCGAGCAAGTGTTTGCGGTGATTGATCCGGCTAAATTACATTCCGTAAGCTTGGGCACCTTCCGTTTGCCGGAAAATAATTTCAAAAAAATGCACAAGCTGTACCCGGAAGAAAAGCTGTTTGCAGGCCCGATGACCAATCAAAAAGGCATGATGTCTTATCCGCAAGCATTAGAACGAGATCTAATGAATTATTGCACCGAACAATTATTACGCTACATTCCAGAACCCACGTTGTTCCCATGCACACTGTAAAACGCACCGTATTAGTCACCGGCGCCAGCTCCGGCATTGGCCGCGCGATTGCCAGGCAATTATTGCAGCAGGGTCATCATGTATTGGGCGTATCTCGCGATGTCAGCAAATTTACCAAGCCGCTAACCAACTTCAGCCCGATACAACTGGACTTGGCCGCACTCGACCAATTACCCAAACAACTCAAGCAACTGCAAAGCGACTTTCCCAACATCGATGCGGTAGTGTTTTGTGCCGGTATCGGCCAATTTGGCGGCTTGGAGGAATTTTCATACCCACAAATCGAACAACTACTCACCATCAATTTCACCAGCTCGGCGTTTTTAACCCGCGCCTTGCTGCCCGAATTAAAACGCAAACCCCACAGTGATTTAATTTTCATCGGCTCCGAAGCCGCACTAAAAGGCAGCCGTAAAGGCGCGCTGTATTGCGCCAGCAAATTTGCCGTGCGCGGCTTTACCCAGGCGTTGCGGGAAGAATGCGCCAAAAGCAACGTGCGGGTAAGTTTGATCAATCCCGGCATGGTGAAAACGCCGTTTTTTGACGACTTGGCGTTTGAACCGGGTGACGATGATAGCCAGTTTATTTTGCCGGAAGATGTGGCCGAGGCGGTGTGTTATGTGCTTACCAGCCGATCGCATATCGTCATTGACGAGATTAATTTAAGTCCGTTGAATAGAGTTGTGAAGTTTAAGAAAAGCTGATTCACAGTGTGCCCACCGAATAACGGCTTGCGGATTTCTAATCATATAGGCAGTGTCTTACATCATCCAGAGCAGATACCTAATTGCATAGGAGCAAAGATTGGCCGTTACAATTATCATCAACAAAATTTGATTAAAAATCAGGAGCAATTGTGGCAGAGAACCAAGACTCGGGCAGAATTAATAAGAGCTTCAAAATTTTGAATATTAAACTTAAAGAGAAGGAACCCGTTCTTACAAGTCAGGGTACGTTCTACGTCCGCTACATGACTGTTAGTGATTTAAAGGCATTTAACAGCTACCTCGACAAAAATAAAGATAAGACCAATACTGACCTGAAGGTACTTGGGGAATCAGCACTCAAAACTTTCGTCTGTACCGACGGCGGCCCAGAGAATACGCCCGCACTATCCGAAGAAATTTATAGCAAGCTTACCATCAAAGACATCCAGGACCTTGCTGCAGGACTAGTCCAAATCTGCGACTTAGGCCCGTTACCCGAAGGAGACGCACTCCTAGGTTTAGGGGCTGTTCTATTCGACAGTATTACCATGGAAGCTAAACGCTTATCCGAGAATACCACTGAAATAAAACGGATACTGGATAAGAACTTTGGCTCAATATCTGAATCGGCAAAGATCGCTCTTGGCGACAACTTAAACGCCTTGTCCTCTATTAGAGAGAATCTGATGATCTCCTCAGCTGTGGAGTCAATGCGAAAGAACTTCGAGAACCAAGAGAACCTGTACAAGAGTGGAATAACGAAAAGCATTCGGTCGCAACTTGAGACTGATTCTGTAGCAAAAGAGGCTCGTATTCATGAATTATTTATTCCTCCTCCCATTCATTTTCCTAAACTGGAAGAAACACCAGTGGGGCGTGCGGCGATTGCCAGCGAAGAATCAGCTCGTCAACTTCGTGAGGTGGCGGGTTTGGTAGGCCAGATGGCTGAAAAGCTAGGGAGTTTACACACCGTGTTCCTTACAGATGTGTTACCACAGTGGGTAAATAATTTGGAAAACAGCTCCCAAGCGACGAATCAGACGCTCAATCAGGCTGAGAGGAGCTTGGTCTGGGCCAAAAGAGCACTCTTCGCTTCAGTAGTCCTGACGATTTTTCAGCTTTACATTGCTCGCGAATACAAGCTAGAAAACGATACTCAGCAGAAAACTTCAGAGTCTCTAATGCGGCAGCAATTAGAAGCCTTTCATGATAACAACAAGCAACTGGCCGCTGACTCGAAGCGACTCCAGGAAGAGTTTCTAAAGTTGAGTCAATCCCTTGCTCGCCAGCCTCCGAAGAAGTGGAAACGATCTCGTCAAAGAGCGAGGTCGCCTCGCGTTGATTTAAAACCCTAGTCCTGTGGTCACACTTTTTGGCCCACGCCAAATTAAAGATATTGCCTTTAAAAAAATAAAGGGGCATGCCCGAATAATTTCCGCGCCGGTTTTATCGATCGAGAGTATGCGTGTAACCCTACCACTTTGCGGGCTCAGGCCTATTTTGTTTAAACGCCTCAATGACCTCCGGTGCTAACGGCAGCAATTCATCAATACGGCTATTCGGCCAGGTGGGCAATTTCTCTAAGGTGTCTTTTAACCAGTCTGCCGAGTTCAAGCCATTGAGCTTGGCGGTGCCTAATAAGGTTTGAATCGCCGCAGCTCGTCGA
>JAUYMX010000097.1 GCA_030699345.1 Methylococcaceae bacterium | reverse complement strand
AAAGTGTCCAGCGGGAGTGTCTTGTGGGAGCGACGCCCACGTCGCGACCGATGGCTTCAAATCGCGACGAGGGCGTCGCTCCCACCCGGCAATGCGTTATCGCTCCTGCCTTCCAAAGAAACTCGCTGAATAGTTACAAATAAATTAAATCACGCTCATCTCCCTGAACGCTTTCTAAATTTTTAACAAACACGGAATCAAATTTGTCTTCAGCAAAGTGCGGCTCTATTTCTGGGTATTGACTACGTGCGACTTCAAATAAATCACTAATCAATTGTTGTTGATCCATGTTAAATGTCACGATGCCAATTGATTTAGTAAAGCCAGGTTGACGTAATTTGGTAACAATATCCTCGACAATTGCTTCCGCTTCACCTCGATTGATGCGGTTCTGGCCTTCCTTATAGATAGAATCAACCGCATGATAATGCACTGACATGCCGCGAGTATCATTATTCGGAAAGGTAACCAGCTTACCGCCATAGTATTTATGATTAGAAAAGGTAATTAACGATTCACAACGTGAGCGGTAATGCCAATTTAGATTCATACAAGGAATATTTGCCGCTAAGCATTCGTCTAAAATGGACTCCATATCCTCTTCAAAATCATCGGAGTATTCATCATTGCCTGATTTCTTAGCAAAGAAGGAGCTGGGTGAAAGCTGCTTTGGATCGCCGACCACAATAGCCTGTTTAGCTCTTGCAACTGCACCAATTGCATCAGATACAGTAATCTGACTTGCTTCATCGAATATAACCACATCAAACGCCTTACTATTTGCAGGAAGATATTGCGCAATACTCATGGGACTCATCATCACACAAGGGGTCAATTTGGTAATCACCTCAGGCATCTGACTCATCAATTGGCGCAACGGCATATGGCGTGTTTTCTTTTGAATCTCACGTGCTAACACACCCCATTCAGATCCTTTCTTAATATCTTGTGGCTTAGGAATACCTGCAGCTAATAGTGCTTTGACATATTCCTGGGTAAGCTGCATAAAATCAGTATCTAACTGATGGTATGTTTCGATTTTTTGACGATGTTCAGCCGGAATAAAGTTTCTCAACACCTCGTCATAATCAATAACCGAATTAACCCACCAACGTGAATAATTAACCAATAACAATTCTTTTGCGGATAAACCATCGGTATACCCTTGTTCAATACTGTCAATTAAAGAGGCTAAGCCAGCGGAAATAGCATCTTGTCTCACTTTTCTCCAAGCACACCAATAAAACAGTTTATTTTTGTGTGCTAACCAAGCATCACATTGCTCAATAACCCTTTGGAAGAAATCATTTTCCCCAGAAGCGTTGAAAACATCCCCAGCCTGAGAGCCGATAACGGTAGCCAATTGTCCTGCATGTTGTTGATAATGACTAAACTGCTCTATATAGGCAGCGCCTTTAGCACCGATAGTCGCATTGCGCTCTAGTAACTCATTTTGATCGGTCACCAACTGCAAGATACGCTGCTTATTTGCAACCGATTGTTCTGCATCTATACTCACGTTTGCCAAAGCACTTAACACACCATCCATCCAT
This sequence comes from Methylococcaceae bacterium, assembly GCA_030699345.1. Lineage (GTDB taxonomy): Bacteria > Pseudomonadota > Gammaproteobacteria > Methylococcales > Methylomonadaceae > JABFRC01. The sequence goes on along the minus strand of JAUYMX010000097.1, from coordinate 4,698 downwards.
TGACATGCAGTTCTAATCCATACGGTATCTGAATCTACGCCCTCCCAATATTTTCCAATCACAGCACCTAAGTATTGATATTTAAAGATTTTCCCTTGTAAATGTTTGGCCTCAATTAAATTATCGAAATCATCCGACATGTTCTCTGGATGAATCTTTTTACCTACATTTTTTCCTAATGCTCTTTTAATCGAGCGCTTACCTAGCCACTTTGCTAAAAACCATTTCCCTTCATATTCCAGCCACTTATCTTTAAGCTCTTCCAGCTCACAGTCCAGTACAGAGCGCTTAAAAGGATTTTTTACGCCCTTCATTCGGTCATGAAATCGTTCAACCAAGTCAGACAATTCCAGTAGTTCTTTACGCTGCACCGGCGCTTGTGGCAAAAAAACAAAACCATAATTTTCAGCAAAAGCATCTGGTAACAGCGCCGCTAGTTTTTGTAATGCAACTATTTGAGACAATTGGTTAAAGGTTAAATTTAATCCTAAGTGCTGTGCATACTCATTAGATGCAAATTCCAGTGCTTTAATTACTTGTTGCGCACCACCTGCTAAACCTAAGACTTCACTTTGCCAAGTCGGCGACCATTCGCCGGTCGTAATTTGTGAAAAAACATCCAAACCGATACCTGTTAACTCAATACTATTGGCGTCAATACGGTTGGTAATGTCATGCAATGCTTCAAACGCCTCTAAGGAATGCTCCGCCGGACTGTGCCAGTGCAATTTCACCACCGGCACATCACTGTACTTTATGACCACGCCCATCGCTTGATGTGGCGTCAGTCCATTTGGATAACGATGATGTAAGCGATCCACATATTTATTCAAATCGCTTCTGACTTGCGCTAAGCGTTCTGCTTCTTTTTCCCAATTCAGTCCTGAAATGTCAACAACGCCCCAAGCCTTACCTAGTTGCGCAATAACATCTGACTTTTTGGCTTTTGCAGAGTGCAATTCAAGACAATGCTCGCCTAAACCGACCAGATGCAAGCGGCGATAAACCACTTCCAGAGCCGCAGTTTTTTCCGAAACAAACAATACAGTTTTTCCGGTCGCTAATAACTGAGAAATCATATTAGCAATGGTCTGACTTTTACCGGTACCGGGTGGCCCGATTAAAACAAAATCTTTACCTGCTTCAGCAGCATACACAGCAGCTATTTGCGAGCTATCGGCTAGTAACGGGATAAATGTATCTCTGGGGTGTCGGGAAGCATCGAGTTGTCTAGGATCTGGAAATTCAATACCCGTTCCGGTATACATATCTCGGGGGCTTTCAATCAAATGCTTAACTACCGCGCTTTCTTTTAATGCATCGACACGTTCACATAAATCGTTCCACATCAGATATTTCGCAAATGAAAAGGTGGAAACAACCACGCTCTCTTCAACCTCCCAACCGACAATATCTTTAATCTTTATACGCAGAATATTTAAGATTTTCTTAACATCTAAACCATGTTCATCGGTGGGCAAATCACCTTCTAACTCAGGAATTTCAAGTGCAAAATTTTGTTTTAGCATTTCCAACAAGGTGGGATTAAATCGAGGCTCATCCTCATGGGCTTGCAACTGAAAACCTGAGTTCACACTTTTACGTGTAATTTCAATTGGAATTAAAATCAGTGGAGCCCTATAAATTCGCTGTGCATCTTTGTTAGTCCAATCTAAAAAACCTAAGGCAATATAAAGAATATTGACGCCACTCTCCTGAACTGACTCCTTCGCTGAGCGGTAAAGTTCGAGTAAATCAGTAGTGAGTTTTTTACTATCAGTATTTGCGATCAGCTCTTTTTTGGATAAATGCCGCTGCAATTGTTCAGTAAGCAAATTTTCCTGATGTTGTTGCAAATGCAAATGCTCCGAGCGCGGATCACTGACAACGTTTAAGGTATCAATCGATATAATCTTAAATTTATGATTGTCAGCCAGCATATCTTCAAGACTGGCTATATCGAGGCAATTGATTTCAATTGCTCTGGTACGACTGGTAAAGTTTAATAGGCGATTGCGCATAGTTAAATCCAGCAACTGACGCTTCCAGTTTTCTATGCGTGCTTCTGGCGTATCTAAAATAATCTCTGGGACATCATCAGCATCAAAACTTTGCTCGGGGATGTCAGTGATAATTTCAACCGGTAATTCAACTTCATCCACCACAACGTTTGCCTGATACCCACCCGCTAACTCTATGTCAGATAATGGTTTGATACGTGCGGATCTAGCGCGCTTAATATCAATTGCCAGAACAAATTCCGCATCATTATTTAACTTGTCTTCAGCTTCTTGTTTGGCCAAACTAAATTTAGCCGGTGGTTTATTAGTACAAAGCGTCGTTTCAAATACAATTAATTCATTCAGTTGACAACGCTTACGCAAAGCTTGAGCGTCATAAATCACCGCTGATGCAAGGTCGTCATCACTCAGCCAGCAACCCGTAAAAGCATGACCTTTAGTAAAGATAACTAACGCATTTAAACCGGATTGCTCAAGGCAAGATGCAAACAATAACGAAGTATCCAAACACGTTGCCAGACGGGTTTCTACTATTTTTGAAGGTAAGCGCACCCGCTGTCCTTCTTCTTCAAAACTGGCTGGCGGAGTGGTATAGCTAAGATCTAACTTACACACTGCGCTCCATAGAGCACTGACAATATTAGCCACGCGTCGTGGATTTTTGGATTGATAGCCCTCAATCGAAGCTAACTGACCACTGGTCTCAAGCATCTTCGATGCATCGCGCAAAATGGCTTGAACCGCTGCATCATTAGGCTGTACAAAGGCGGCCAGAATTTCCGGCAATATCCGCGTTCCCACCCATTCATCTTTAGCTAATAATTCAACTTTGTTGGTTTTAACATCGAGTAACTCAGCGCCGGATCTTAAGGTAAATGTCATTTCACCCAGTAATGACTCGTGAATAGCACGTAAAAACTCGGCATTTAGCTCAATTCTGATATCTTCTAAAATTACTTGAGTATCAGCGGCAAGTTTATCGATGAACCAAGTTCGTTCAATAAGAAAACCGGGCGAGCTGGTTAAAACCAATTCAAGATCACGAAAGCTTTGCTGACTACTATTCCTTAACTCGATTTCCGTAATTAATGGTAAGGAATTTTGCTGAAACGCTAGGTTAAGCTTAGGAATAACAGATGTAACGATCTCTATCTTTTTATGTTGCACGATGAATATCCATATTTTTGCGGAAGTACTTTTTTAAAAAAATGTAAAAAAGTCTGTTTGGTTACGAAGCACACCACGGGTATGCAGCTTGCCGCGCACGATGATGCGGCCTTTGGTAAAGCTAACTTCTTCACGGATCTGGCTATGTAAATCCCATCCAGCGGCAGTGAGAGCAGGGGTGATGAACTTGGTGCAAATGTCACGTTCGGAGAGACTTTTCTTGTCAACCATTGGGTGGGTATGTCCTTATTATTTTTGGCAAATAGTTAGTGTTGATAAACTACCCAACTGGCAAATTTTACAAAACTATTAGACCATACTAACGGCACAGGCCCCTTCCTTCAAGTGCAGCCAAACACCAACAATGTCCAAATCTTACAAGCACGATTACAAATGCCCTCACCCGCTTTGACTAAAAATAACTCTTATCCTGTTTTATACAGCTTTCGCCGCTGTCCTTACGCCATGCGAGCACGATTGGCAATTGCGACTGCTCAAATAACGGTGGAATTGCGAGAAATCGAATTAAGCAATAAACCTGAGGCCCTGTTATTGGCATCACCCAAGGGAACTGTGCCGGTATTACAGCTTCAGAACGGTGATGTCATTGATGAGAGCCTGGAGATTATGTTCTGGGCTTTGCAGCAACACGATCCCGAACACTGGTTAGAAAACGGCGAAATTCAACAGGCTAAGGAACTGATCCTCTGGAATGACGGAGAGTTTAAATATCATCTGGATCGCTATAAATATGCAGATCGTTATCCAGAACGTTCTGAATTGGAATACCGGCAACAAGGAGAGCTGTTTCTAGCAGAGCTGGAGCGACGATTGAATCAACAGTCATTTCTGTGCGGCAATCATTTTGCATTGGCTGATGCTGCTATCCTACCGTTTATTCGCCAGTTTGCGGCTGTAGACAGTGTGTGGTTTGAGGAGTCGCCTTATCCAGCGCTTCAACAATGGCTGAATCGATTTCTATCCAGTCATCTCTTCGACAAAGTCATGACCAAATACATCCCATGGAAACCAGATGCTCAGGCACAACTTTTCGGGAAAGAGTAGAGTCTAAGACTCACAAAATGTTGGCGGCGTTTTTTCAAAGTGCATCAGGATAAAATTCGGGCAATAAAAAAGGGCTTGGTATTAACCTAAGCCCTTGTTTTATATGGTGGCGATAGGTGGATTTGAACCACCGACCCCGGGGGGCAATGAATTTCAGCGTGTTTCAAATAAGCTTGGTTTTGTTTCGCGTGGTGCCCTATAAAGTGCCCTCTGTCTCTATAAAACCCCGCGGTCTGAGTTTAAATTTAACGCTTGCGTTTTTGCCTAAAATAACCAATTAGGTTAATATTGCCACATGGAAAAGCAAACTCCCCATTGCAAGCTATCGGTTATCAAGACCATGATCTCCGCCGGAAAAGTGAGAACGACCCGGACAGCCAGAGAAGGCGCAACGGCATTGGGATTTGATTTTGACGGCATGCTTACCGTTGTAATGGCGCTCACT
>JAUYMX010000094.1 GCA_030699345.1 Methylococcaceae bacterium | reverse complement strand
TTGCCGTGTCCGCAGTTATCTGTCTACTTGTCGGAAAAACAATGTTTCGGCCACTCAGGCGTTAAATCTCCTTTTCGACGGCAAGCTGCCAGATTTTATGACGTAACTGTTGCCACGCGAATTGACGCTGAATAGTTACCAAATAAGTAACATTCTGATGTAAGGGCGAATTTATTCGCCTCATGAGCGATATTGTCCGACTAGGCGAATGAATTCGCCCCTACATTGGATTCGATGAATGGTTACGAAAACATTAAGGAATGTTCCGTTCGTGGTGAGCCTGTCGAACCATGAACGGAATGATTTTACTTTTACCCCTCATCCAACCCCAATTCCTGAATCTTTCGCGTCAAGGTGTTTCTGCCGTAGCCCAGTAATATAGCGGCCTCATGGCGTTTACCATGGGTAAAATCCAAAGCAGCTTTGATCAAGATGCCTTCTACCAACGGTATGGTGTGTATTGCTACCTCGCTCTGGTTGCCGGTTTGGGTTTGCTGTAATTGTTGATCTATCCAGTTTCTTAATGTGACTTGCCAGTCGTTGCTGGCTGCGGTTTTATCGGCGGGCGTGTTGATTAGTTCGGGCGGTAAATCGTGCAGATGTATTTCCCGACCTGATGCCATTACCGTTAACCAGCGGCAACTGTTTTCGAGTTGTCTGACGTTGCCGGGCCAATCTAAAGAGGCTAGAAATGCTTCCGCTTCCGGCTTAAGGATTTTGACTTCACTACCCAATTCAATAGCCGCTTGTTGCAAAAAATGCTTCAGTAGCAAAGGGATGTCTTGCTTACGTTCACGCAGGGAAGGGATATGGATACGGATGACATTAAGGCGATGAAACAAATCTTCTCTAAAACTGCCTTGCATCACCAGTGTTTCAAGGTTTTGATGGGTGGCGGCGATAATGCGCACGTCGACTTTAATAGGTAGGTGCGCACCTACTGGGTAAAACTCGCCATCGGCCAGTACGCGCAACAGGCGGGTTTGTAGTTCAAAAGGCATGTCGCCTATTTCGTCTAAAAATAAAGTGCCGCCGTTGGCTTGCTCAAAACGACCGGCACGTCGGGCTTGGGCGCCGGTAAATGCGCCTTTTTCATGGCCGAACAGTTCGGATTCCATCAAGTCTTTAGGGATGGCGGCCATATTTAAAGCGATAAAAGGATTGCCCGCTCTGGGGCTGTGCCGATGTAAGGCTTTCGCAACCAATTCCTTGCCGGTGCCGGATTCGCCATTGATCAATACGGTAATGTGTGACCGGGCGAGTCGGCCAATGGCGCGAAACACTTCTTGCATGGCAGGAGCTTCACCGATGATTTCCGGGGTGCTTTCCACCTCGGTGGTTTGCTGTTGGGTTTCTTGCAGTTGTCGGCCATGGTCGCAGGCGCGGTGGGCCAGTTCGACAATTTCTTTAATATCAAACGGTTTTGGCAGGTATTCAAATGCACCGCCGTGGAAAGCCGACACGGCGCTTTCAAGGTCGGAATGCGCCGTCATCACAATCACCGGTAACTCTGGGTGAGTTTGTTGCAGTCTATCCAACAGTCTTAGGCCATCCATGCCGGGCATGCGAATATCGGTAATCAACACGTCTGGGCAGTCGGTTTTCAAGGCCGTTAAAAGTAACTCGGCATCGGCAAAGCTGCGGGTAACAATGCCGGCCTTTTGTAAGGCTTTTTCAACCACCCAGCGAATGGATTGGTCGTCGTCGGTGATCCATACTCTATCAGGCTTATTCACAGCCGATCTCCACAGGT
>JAUYMX010000092.1 GCA_030699345.1 Methylococcaceae bacterium | reverse complement strand
GGTGCTGGAAAAGGTCAATGTAGATGCGGTACAGCCGTATCTGGAAGAGAAAATCGATGTTACTGAGGCGTTGACTAAAGCCACGGAACCTTTTCGCCAGTTCATGCTCAAGCAAACGCGCGAGGCTGATTTAGAACTGTTTATCAGAATATCCGGCAAAGCAGATTTGAACTCCGCTGAAGACGTACCTTTCTCGCTGTTATTACCCGCTTATGTCACCAGTGAGCTTAAAACCGCGTTTCAAATCGGTTTTATGATTTTTCTGCCGTTTTTAATCATCGACCTGGTGGTTGCCAGCGTGTTGATGTCGATGGGTATGATGATTCTGTCGCCGATGATCGTGTCGTTGCCATTTAAAATTATGCTGTGTGTGTTAGCCGATGGCTGGTCGTTAATTATGGAAATGCTGGCGGCGAGTTTTTATGCGACTTAATACCAAAGGAGCTAAATCATGACCCCGGAAATCGTCTATCAAGTTGGACAGGACGCAGTGATGATGGCGGTTAAGCTCACTGCGCCGGTACTGATTCCGTCATTATTGGTGGGATTGGTAATAGCGATGTTTCAAGCCGCTACGCAAATCAACGAGTCAACGTTGACTTTCGTTCCCAAGCTGATCGTCATAGGCCTCGTGCTGATGATAATGGGCCCCATGATGTTGCAAATGTTCATTGATTATTTTCAGGATCTGATTCGCGACATTCCGCATTTGATTGGCTAGGCCATGAATTTTACTGAGGCGCAATTACTCAGCCAGACGGCTGCTTTCATCTGGCCGTTGCTGCGTATTAGTGCCATGTTTGTATCGGTGCCATTGTTTAGTATTCGTGCGGTACCGGCACGCATTCGTTTAATACTTTCCGTGGCGCTGACTTTTATCATTATGCCGTTGCTGCCCACGATGCCGGCGTTGGAAATGTTTAGTTACGACGGTTTATTAGTGACCATTCAGCAAGTCATGATCGGTTTGATTACAGGCTTTGTTTTACAGATGGTGTTTGCCGCAGTCGTGTTCGCCGGGCAGGCGGTTGCGTTAAGTATGGGCTTAGGTTTTTCAACTATGGTTGATCCGCAAAACGGCCAGCAAGTGCCTGTCGTCGCGCAGTTTTACACCATGACTACCACGTTGATTTTTTTGGCGATGGATGGGCATTTGTTATTAATACAAATGCTCATGGACAGTTTTACCTCGTTGCCGATTGGCATTGACGGCATAGCAAAAGCAGGCCTTTGGTCAATTATTACCTGGAGCAGCCACATGTTCACTGGTGGCTTGCTGCTGGCGATGCCGCTAATGATCAGTTTGTTACTGGTCAATATCAGTTTTGGTGTCGCCGCGCGCGCCGCACCGCAATTGCAAATTTTTTCGGTTGGATTTCCAGTGACATTAATGTTTGGGCTGTTGTTGATGTGGCTGACCTTACCCGATTTTCTTGAGCAGTTTTCTGGTTTACTGACCGGTGCTTATGATGTTATTGAACAAATATTAAGGGTCTAGGGTATGGCCGACGACTCCGATCAAGAAAAAACCGAAGAACCCACCGGCAAGCGTCTGGCTGACGCTAAGAAAAAAGGCCAGATTGCTCGTTCTCGCGAACTAAACACCTTTGTTATGTTGATGGTCAGTGCGGCGTTGTTTTGGATGCAAGGTGGGGCTATCGGTCAAGGGCTGATTAAGATGATGCGCACTGAGTTTCAGCTAAAACGTGAAACTATTTTCGATCCTCTCAGTCTAATGCAGCATCTTCAGCAGGCCATGATAGATGGCGTAATGCTGATAGCGCCGTTTTTGGCGGTGTTGTTAGTAGCGGCTATTCTGGCGCCATTGGCATTAGGCGGCTGGATATTTAATTGGGATGCGGTATCTCCTAAGCCGGAAAAGATGGATCCCATCAAAGGCATGGCCAGGTTGTTTGCAATACGAGGTCTGGTTGAAATGGGCAAAGCGTTATTAAAAATCACGCTGGTATTTATTGTTGCTTATCTTTTATACAACTTGTTTATTCTTGAATTATTGGGCTTGAGCGACGAACCGTTGACGGATTCAATCGCCCATTCACTCAACATTATTGCTACCTGTTTTTTATTGTTGAGTGCCTCGCTGGTGTTGGTAGCGATGATTGATGTGCCTTACCAACTGTGGGATCACAATAAAAAACTGAAAATGACGCTTCAAGAAATCAAGGATGAGAATAAAGAATCGGAAGGTAGTCCGGAAGTCAAAGGCCGCCAGCGTCGTATGCAAATGGACATGGCGCAAAAACGTATGATGGCGGAAGTGCCTAAGGCCGACGTGATTATCACCAACCCCAGTCATTATGCAGTAGCCCTCAAATACGACCAAAACGGCGGCGGTGCACCTAAGTTGGTCGCTAAAGGTGTAGATTTAATTGCCGCCCAGATCCGCAATTTAGCGATAGGCGCTGAAGTGCCGCTGGTGGCGTCGCCGCCATTGGCGCGAGCCTTGTATTACTCAACCGAATTGGACAAAGAAATTCCGCAAGGCCTTTATCTGGCCGTTGCCCAGATTCTGGCTTATGTCTATCAATTAAAAACCGCCCAACAAAATAAGTGGGCCGCGCCCATGCCTCCAGGGAACATTAAAGTGCCCGACGAATTCAGACAGGATTAATCTCATGGACTTCAGTAAGTTAAAAGCTATTTTGACCATGCTCGGTAAAGCCGAGCTGGGTGCGCCGCTGGTAATCGTCATGATTTTGGCGATGATCATGCTGCCGTTGCCGGCGTTTATACTCGATTTACTGTTCACTTTTAATATCGCCTTCTCATTGATTATTTTGCTGGTGGTGGTTTATACCTTAAAGCCGCTGGAGTTTGCCTCGTTTCCAACGGTGATTTTGCTGGCAACTTTATTAAGGCTGGCGCTTAACGTGGCCTCAACGCGTATCGTGTTATTAGAAGGCCATAACGGTGGTGACGCGGCGGGTAAGGTGATCGAAGCCTTCGGCGCATTTGTGATTGGCGGCAATTTTGCCGTGGGGCTGGTGGTGTTTATTATTTTGGTGGTGATCAATTTTATGGTCGTTACCAAAGGTGCGGGGCGGGTGGCTGAAGTTGGCGCGCGCTTTACCTTGGATGCGATGCCCGGCAAACAAATGGCCATCGATGCCGATTTGAATGCCGGCTTGATTACGCAAGATGAAGCGCGTGTTCGTCGTGCGGAAGTTGCGACAGAAGCGGATTTTTACGGTTCCATGGACGGTGCCAGCAAGTTTGTCCGTGGCGATGCGATTGCCGGCATTATCATTCTGTTCGTCAACGTGATTGGTGGCTTGGCGATTGGTGTTGGCCAGCATGGTCTAAGTTTTGCCGATGCCGGACATATCTATGTATTGCTGACTATCGGTGACGGCTTGGTCGCGCAGATTCCTTCGTTGTTGTTATCTACCGCATCGGCGTTGGTGGTGACTAAAGTGGGTAGCAGCGGCCAAAACATTGGTCAGCAAGTCAGTACCCAGCTATTTGAAAATCCTAAAGCATTGTTGATTACCGCAGCCGTGATTGGCGCATTGGGCATTATTCCAGGTATGCCCAACGTGGTGTTTATCTTGTTGGCGTCGATCTTGGCGGGTTCTGCTTATCTGATTGATAAAAAACGCAAACAAGCCGAGCTGGTGGAGTTGGATTATCCAATGACTCTAGTAAATTCTGCCCCCGAAGTTAAGGAATTGGGCTGGGATGATGTGATGCCGGTCGATGTGATCGGTCTGGAAGTGGGCTATCGCTTGATTCCATTGGTCGATAAAAATCAGGGCGGGCAGTTAATGACCCGGATCAAAGGCGTGCGCAAAAAATTGTCCCAGGAGTTAGGGTTTTTAGTGCCTTCGGTACATATTCGGGACAATCTGGATTTAACGCCAACGTCTTACCGGATTTCCTTGATGGGCGTGACGGTAGGGGAGGCCGACATCATGCCGGAGATGGAAATGGCGATCAATCCGGGCCGGGTGTTCGGCAGTTTGCCGGGCAAAGCCTGTAAAGATCCTGCGTTCGGGTTGGAAGCGGTGTGGATAGAGCCCAATCAAAAAGATCATGCGCAAACGTTGGGCTATACGGTTGTCGATCCGGGCACCGTGGTGGCAACGCATTTGAGTCATTTGTTGCAAAGTCATGCCCACGAATTGCTGGGTTATGAAGAGACCCAAAAAATGCTCGAAAACCTGACCAAAAGCGCCCCCAAACTGGTGGAAGATTTGGTGCCGAAAACCTTGCCGCTGGGTGTGGTGGTCAAAGTATTACAAAACCTCTTACAAGAGCGGGTGCCGATTCGCGATATGCGCACGATCGCCGAAACTTTGGCGGAGTATGGAACCAAGAGTCAAGATCCCGACATCTTGACCTCAGCAGTGCGGGCCTCATTAGGGCGATTAATTATCCATGAAATCAGTGGGATACAAAATGAGTTGCCGGTTATCACTTTAGATGGCGAGTTGGAACAGTTGTTGCATAAATCATTGCAGACGGCAGGAGAAAGTGGAGTTGGTATTGAACCTGGCCTAGCGGAACAGATGCACACGTCTATTCAAGACAGTGTGCAAAAAATGGCAATGGAAGGTGAAACAGCGATATTGCTGGTTTCATCTTATATCCGACCATGGTTGTCTCGCTTCGTTAGACATTCAATACCTAGCTTACATGTCCTGGCCTATAACGAAATTCCGGCAGATCGGCAAATCCGAGTGGTAGCCACGGTCGGGCGACGCGCATAACAGATGAGGCAACATCATGAAAATCAATCGTTTTTTTGCTCCGGATATTCGACAAGCCATGCGAATGGTTAAAGAAGAGTTGGGTGCCGATGCGGTGATTATGTCTAACAAATCCGTAGATGGCGGCGTGGAAATCGTCGCAGCAAGAGACTTTGATGAGCAAATGATTCAAAGCCAAGTTAGTCAAAATAACTCGCAAAAACAACCCCAACAGTCAGTCGAAGCGCGGGAGAACTTAATGTTTGATCTGCCGGACTTTGAGGCGGAAAAAAATCGCCTGCATGTCGTCAGTAGCCCCAGAAAACCGGGTGCGGAAGGTAGTGTGCCGGAACGGCCGCGTCGCAATATCGATCAATACGTTGGCTATGCAGAAAAAATACATTTACGCGGCACGGCAACAGCATCTACTGGTGAACCAGAGCGTAGTGCCAGACGCGATGCATCTATAGGGGCACATGCATCCAATCGTGCCGCCGAGGCGATGCATGAGTCATTAGCGGCATTAAAAGCCGGGCGGCCTGTCACGCCTCCACAAGCCAAAGAAAAAATATCTCGCACTACACAAATAGAAATGCCCGCTAATCCTGCCGCAGATAATCTCTTACAAGAGATGAGCAAGGAATTGAAATCGTTGCGTGCGGCAATGGACGCCAAATTAGCCAACATCTCGCAACTGCAACCCGCTCAGAACACACCGGTGCGAGCCGATTTGCTAAAACGCTTGGCGGGTATGAGTATTTCCAACAAATTAAGCGTCAAAATTGCCAATCGTTTTACCAACCATACTGATGCTGACTTTGTGTTTTCCCAGGCTCAGGAACTGTTAGCTAAGGTATTGCCGATAGAGAATGATGAACTGTTGGAATCAGGCGGTATCGTTGCCTTAGTTGGACCTACCGGCGTTGGCAAAACCACCACGATTGCCAAATTGGCAGCCAAATTCATTCTTAAACACGGA
>JAUYMX010000083.1 GCA_030699345.1 Methylococcaceae bacterium | reverse complement strand
CATATTCACCAACATCAATTTATTCATCTTGATATAAAACCGACCAATATTTTGGTGCGTCCCGGTAATGATGCATTGTTACTCGACTTTGGCGCCATCCAAAGTTATCCAAAAACGCATCTAAGTAAGCAAAGTAAGGTACTGACCAAGGGTTTTTCGCCGCTTGAGCAGCATGATTTGAATGCTCAGCTGGGTCCATGGACGGACATTTATGCGGTGGGGGCCAGCATGCGCGCCTGTCTGGATTGTAAAACGCCGGTCGCTGCAACTGAACGGGTCAAACAAGATCCATTGGTGCCTGCCGTTAAGGCATTCAAACGTAAATTCCCCGAGTATTTGTTGTCTGCTATCGATTGGGCCATGGCGTTACACCCGCAACAACGACCGCAATCGGTTGGGCAATTACAACGGGCATTGGTTGGAAATTGAGTTGTTAAGCGGTGTCTTGTTGAACCATGAACGGCTCACGCGTGTTGAGTGAGTCCCCAAAGCTTCGCTTGTAGGTGCCCATATAGTGAGCGCTTCCGGTATACTCTGCGCTTTTCAATATAACCGAGAACTACATGAGACCTAGCGGACGCAATCCAGATCAACTCAGAGAAATTTCATTTACCTGCGGTTTTACCAAGCACGCCGAAGGTTCGGTTCTGGTTGAATTTGGTGACACCCGAGTGTTGTGTACCGCCAGTGTTGATAAAAGCGTACCGCGATTTCTTAAGGGTAAAGGCGAAGGTTGGGTAACTGCCGAGTACGGCATGTTGCCACGTTCTACACACAGCCGTATGAATCGTGAAGCCAGCCACGGAAAACAAGGTGGTCGTACTCTGGAAATTCAACGATTGATTGGCCGTTCACTACGCGCGGCGGTAGATCTAAAAGCCTTGGGCGAACACACCATCACGATTGACTGCGACGTATTACAAGCGGATGGCGGTACCCGTACTGCCGCTATTACCGGTGGTTTTGTCGCCTTATCATTGGCGGTGGATAAAATGCTTAAACGCAGACAAATTAAAACCAACCCCTTACATGCCCAAGTCGCTTCTGTATCGGTGGGTATTTTTAATGGCGTGCCGGTGGTGGATTTGGATTATGCCGAAGACAGCAATGCGGAAACCGACATGAACGTGGTGATGAACGACGCAGCCGCATTTATTGAAGTACAAGGAACCGCAGAAGGTCACGCTTTCAGAAAAGAAGAGCTTGATGCAATGCTGGAATTAGCAACCTTGGGCATTACCCAATTGTTGGAAAAACAACGCATCGCTTTAGGAACCAACGATTAATGTCAGCGACTTTGCAACAGATTGTTTTAGCTAGCGGCAACGCCGGCAAAATTCGGGAGATTCAGGCGTTATTACCGAACTATCCGATCGTTGCTCAATCGGCATTCGACATTACTGAAGCCGAAGAAACCGGTCTTAGTTTTGTCGAAAATGCCATCATTAAAGCCAGAAACGCAGCGTTACATTCAGGGCTTCCGGCGATTGCCGATGATTCAGGCTTGGTGGTGGATACCTTGCACGGCGCACCGGGAGTGTTATCGGCGCGTTATGCAGGTGCTGCCGCTAATGATTGGGATAATCTGCAAAAAGTATTACAGGCACTTGACGGCGTGCCGGATACCGAGCGCACCGCCCGGTTTGTCTGCGTTATGGTCTTTATGCAACACGCTGAAGATCCGTTGCCGGTGATTGCGCAAGGCGTTTGGGTGGGGCGGATACTGCATCAACCCAAAGGCGAAAATGGCTTTGGGTATGATCCGATATTTTGGGTGCCGGAACTGGATTGCGCAGCCGCAGAACTATCAGCTGAGGCTAAAAACGCCCTTAGTCACCGAGGTAAAGCGCTTAAAACATTGGTTGCATCAATTAAAGCCTGAAGTAGATTTGCTTAAAATCATGTCAGACCAATTACTCGCTATTGCCAGACAATTTGCCAATTCTGCCAGCCATATTACTCCGCTTGGCAATGGCTTGATCAACGATACATTTCTGGTCAAGTCTGGCTCCCAGACCTTTGTGTTGCAACGCATCAATACAAAGGTTTTCCCCAATCCTGAGCAAATCATGACCAATTTGGTTTCGCTCAGCCAGCATATAGCGCAAAAAAACAGTGCCGACGTCAGATTGCAGCTGCCGCAGATTTTAAGCACAGTTACCGATGCCTCTCTATATCAAGATGAGCAAGACGGCGCCTGGCGCGCATTGAGCTTTATCGCAGATAGTGAAAGCCTTGAAACTGTGCGTACGCTGGATGATGTCTGGCAGACAGGTCAAGCGCTAGGCCACTTCCATCGCTTGTTAAGCGACCTTGAGCCCGGCACCTTGCACGATACCTTGCCCGGTTTTCACATTACCCCTGGTTACTTGCAACAGTACCGGCAGGTGCTGACGCGCACTTTGGTAAAACAAGATGCTTATTGCGCGGAATTTATTGACCGGTTTCAGCACCGGGCAGATGACCTGGAAGCGGCTAAAGAGCAAGGGGTACTACCTCTGCGTGTTATTCACGGCGACCCCAAGCTCAATAATTTTTTGTTTGATAGAAACAGTCTGCAAGTTATCAGCCTTATTGATCTGGACACCGTCAAGCCAGGTTTGGTGCATTATGATGTGGGCGACTGCGCGCGTTCCTGCTGCCACAATTCAGATACTGGCGATTTTGATATAGAGCGTTGCGGCGCTTTGTTGACCGGGTATTTAAGCGAAGCCGGGGCGTTTTTTACCGACCACGATTACCAATACCTCTACCCCGCCATTCGCCTGATTCCATTCGAATTAGGTTTGCGCTTTTACACTGACTATTTGCAAAGCAACTGTTATTTTAAAGTGACCGAGCCAGAACAAAACCTGCGCCGTGCGGCAGAACAATTCCGTTTATGTGAGAGTATCCAGACTCAGGAATCAGTGATTAACAGTCTGATTGCAGAGTTAAAGCCTGGTGAATAACTTAACTATCGCGCAATTGATGCAAACCTTTCCAAATCCAGGCGAATTGGTCTGGATCGGCGTCAGGCCCGCGCGAGGCGAGGCCATGATAGCTGTCGATGAAGTCTTGGCAGACCAACGCTACGGCTTAATAGGCGATTGTTACAACGGCAGCAGTGGTAAACGCCAAGTCACCTTAATCCAGTGGGAACACCTTGCGGTGCTGGCGTCGATGACCGGCAAAACCATTGCCCCGGAAATGTTACGCCGCAACTTAGTCATCAAAGGTATCAACCTGCTGGCTTTAAAAGATCACACTTTCCAAATCGGCGATGCCATCCTACAAACCACCGGCTTATGTCACCCATGTTCGAAAATGGAACAGATATTAGGTCCGGGCGGTTATAACGCCATGCGCGGCCATGGCGGTTTGACTGCCAGAGTAGTTAAGACCGGTGTGATGCGCGTTGGCGATTCGTTGGTTGTAGTGATGAAAAACTGATGTGTATGATCCAAAGAGCAAGGATATATTGCAAGAAATCCCGATTTACAGGCCGGAAAAATTGCCATGTTTTGTGGGGAATGGGAATAAATCATTGGCTATTTGATTCACTGCAATCGACATTTAGATAAATCCAGCTTTTCTCCATTGGCACTTTAGAAATGTTATTACACTGCTGCAGCAAATTTTGTTCTACTTCATGGGCTTGGTCTGTGTGTACTAGGATTTTGGTAGGTTTATGTTCATTGGGATATTTATAAACTCTTCGTCCATTATCAGAGTTATTTGCATTTTCATTGTGTTGAAGTCGATTAATAAAAATATCTGGCACGGGATTATATAAAGAAGGATAGTTTATAAGTACATAGCTTGCTAATGGCTTAAATGTATTCTTGATTAGCTAGATGCTTCAGCTAACCGAAGCCATTCAGCCGGACGAGGCCCAATGGCAACGGCCGCGACCAGTAGCCTGGTTGGCAGTGTATCGAGTTGGAAGCGCCGGTTGAATCGATATGCGAACGCTGCCAAAT
>JAUYMX010000082.1 GCA_030699345.1 Methylococcaceae bacterium | reverse complement strand
CAGTACCGGAATCTGTTGAGCGGATAGGCCGCGTTTGGTCGCCTTGCCGCCGCGCTTGCGGGCCGCTCTCTCCATGCCTTGTTTCTTGCCTTTGAACGATTCAAGAAAAAAGGTTTCGTCCGCTTCGGCAATGCCCACTAGTCGCGTCGCTTTTTGTGCATTGGGCAAGGTGAGAAAACGATGCCGCCAGCGGAAGGCGGTGTTGCGATGCACATCACAAGCACTGGCGCTGTAACGAACACTGTGCCCGTCGGCCAGTTGTTGCGCGTAGTTCAGCCACTTGTTCTTGTGCCGCAACCGAGCCAGCGGTGTCCCGGTCAACGCATTGCAGAAAGAACAATCGCATTGCTCCAGGCAATTGTCAGGAAAATTGCCTATTCAAAGCTAGGGAGAAATTCCCTATTTTGGCCAAAATCGCTGTGAAAAATTCCTTTTCGAATCAGGACCTCTTTTTTTTCTACACGAATAATCTATGGCATTAGCATTGTCTTTTTGCTGCCACCCGGGTTAAGGTGTTTTTCAACTTGTTTCGATGCTGATTTTTATTAAAACCTGACACACAAATGCACCCAGCCCTAGCCAGCTTAGAAAGCATCTTCACACCCTCGCCGCTGACCAAAATCGCCCATCCGCTGCTTGATCAACAGCAAATAGAGTTATGGCTAAAGCGCGATGATATGTTGCACCCGATAGTGTCCGGCAATAAATGGCGCAAGCTTAAATACGTACTTGATCATGCGTTATGTATAGGTGCGGATACCCTCGTCAGTATGGGAGGGGCTTATTCCAATCATCTGCATGCCTTAGCTTATGTCGGTCGTGAGTTGGGACTAAAAACTATCGGCCTGATTCGTAGCGAGCCAGGCCCAAGCCTGACACCAACGTTAACCGATTTACAACAGTGGGGGATGGAGCTTAAATTTGTCTCTCGAACCGACTACCGCTTGCTGCGGCAATATCGTGATTGGCAAGCGTTCCCAGGCTTACAACCAAAGCAATATTGGCTACCTGAAGGCGGCGCGCAGGCACCGGCGTTACAAGGTGTCGCCGAAATAGTGGCTGAACTGGATATTGATTACGATATGCTCTGCGTACCTTGTGGCACGGGCACGACCTTAGCAGGTTTAATTAGCGCTGCGCCGCCACAGGTTAGCGTCATCGGCTTCGCCGCATTGAAAAACGCCGGATTTTTAATTAACGATGTGGCGACGATACTGCCTCAACAATACGATAACTGGCAGATCAACCTGGATTATCACTTTGGCGGCTTTGCCAGCACTACAGCTGAATTAATGACTTTTATTGCAGATTTTGAGCGACAAACAGCAATTGAGCTGGATCCGGTCTACACCGGCAAGATGATGTTTGGGTTATTCGATTTAATTGCCAAACAACAGATTAAATCCGGTCAACGAATTATTGCCGTTCATACGGGTGGTTTGCAGGGAAAAAGGGGATTTAATAGCTAAAGGGCACCTCGAAATACTGCCCTTATAAATAAAAAGTATACCGACAGTGATAAATCAGCCACGGAATCCCTGCTGTTTTTTGTATTTTGCCCTCGCATGAGGACTTGTTTTAGCCTGAAATCACCGTTTTCGGC
>JAUYMX010000081.1 GCA_030699345.1 Methylococcaceae bacterium | reverse complement strand
GGTCTATCACGTCCAGAATGTTAATGCCTACGACAGTCGGCTGAAAACGTGGATGCAACGCTTCCATGGCGTGGCGACGCATTATCTTTCCAACTATCTCGGTTGGCGCAGGCTGGTCGATCGCAGAAATACCGCCTTATCGTCGACCGCCTTCTTGTCCGCCGTTTTGGGGATAAATTATGTTCAACAAGTAACAGTGACATAGCCATTGAATATTACGGAGATAAATTCTATGACAACTAAATCATTTACCCAGCACGCAACTGAAGGTGATGCAACGGCATCAACTAACACCGGCAACGCTGCCAATACGGATATTGACGAAGCAAACGTGGCCAGTCGCCGCTCATTTCTTGGTAAAGCCGGATTTCTGACTGCGGCGGGTGTTGTGGGGCCGGTGTTATCGTCTTCGGCCAATGCCGATGAGCGACATGGGATCTTTACCTGATGACGCTAAACCGTCATCAGGTAAAGATCTGGCCAGCAAACTTCGAAACGATACCTTTGGCACCTTGCACAGCAAAGATTTACGTAAAAAAGCCTACAAAGCGCGTATCAAATCAGCTGAAGATGAATACAACCAAGAAATTCCACCGCAACCTAATAATGGCGACGAAACGCGCTATCCCAAATACATCAGCGTAGCAACCAAAGGCCTAAAGCATGACACCAATGGCCATGTCATTCCCGCTTCTTATAAATCCTTACTGAAAGCGCTACAAACCGGCAAACATCAGGATTTTGAAAAAATTATTCTGGGTGGTACCGCTAAACTGGCTGATCCTCAAGGTCCACTTACTACTGCTTTAGAAGGCATCAATAATTCACAATTGGCTATCCCTCAAGCTGCACGCTTGGATAGCGCAGAGCTTGCTGCCGATCATATTGAAGTTTACTGGCAAGCATTGCTTAGAGACGTGCCTTTTACTGAATATCGTAACGATACGACTAACGAATTGGTTAAAGCGGCTGTTGCCGAGCTTAACAGCCTGCCCGCATTCAACGGCCCCAGGCAAAATGGTAACGTGACCCCCGAAACGCTGTTTAGAAGCACTGCAGCTTATGCAGACTATGACACTGACCCTACCGGTAAAACAGGTAAATATGTCACACCGCCTGGCACTCTGGATGGCCCGTATATTTCACAATTTTTGTTACGACCTATTCCAGCTTGGGGCACCATTGCAAGTCAACCTCAAACTCGTCCGATTCAAAAAGCAGGCGAAACTTTTGGCACGACATTTGATGAATGGCTAAAACTCCGTAACGGCATCAGCATTGGCAAAACCATTACACTAGAAACAGGACGTCGTCACATCATCAATGGCCGAGATCTTGCCACTTTAGCGCGAGGTTCAGGCCCAACTTATCTCCACACTTTACAAATTTTGTCTTGATTAGCTAGATGCTTCAGCTAACCGAAGCCATTCAGCCGGACGAGGCCCAATGGCAACGGCCGCGACCAGTAGCCTGGTTGGCAGTGTATCGAGTTGGAAGCGCCGGTTGAATCGATATGCGAACGCTGCCAAAT
>JAUYMX010000080.1 GCA_030699345.1 Methylococcaceae bacterium | reverse complement strand
GGCGAGCTACTTTCTTTTGCTTCGCCAAAAGAAAGTATCCAAAGAAAAGGCGACCCGGATTCCGCCAATTTCCTGCGCTTCTCGCTTTTGGCGAGGGTTTTCGAAGGGCCATCCCTGGCCCTGCGAAAACGAGCGGCATCCATGCCACTCCCCTCGCGGGCCTATTTCACCAAAAGCTGCGATGCTCGGGGCGGAATAACGTGAGAAAAACCGCTCTGCGTAACATCAGTTAATAACAACCTACTGTTTTCAAATTAGACAAGAGTCGCGGGGTGCTTTTAAGGCTTAGCATGGTTATCATGCTCGTCATAAATACTTAAAGGAGCACTTAGTAAGTGACGACAAACACCGACACACAAAAAACAACCGATACCACTGCAACGCTTGATGGTCATACGCCAATGATCAGGCAGTTTTTACGAATCAAGGCGGATCACCCTGACACCCTGTTGTTTTATCGCATGGGGGATTTTTACGAGCTGTTTTTTGATGATGCCAAAAAAGCGGCGCACCTGTTAGATATAACCCTGACCAGCCGCGGCCATTCGGGCGGGGTACCGATTCCTATGGCGGGTATTCCGTATCATGCCGCAGAAGGCTATCTTGCCAAGTTGCTAAAGTATGGCCAATCGATCGCCATTTGTGAGCAAATCGGCGACCCAGCCACCAGCAAAGGTCCGGTGGACCGCAAAGTAGTAAGGATTGTTACTCCCGGTACCGTGACTGACGAGGCACTGCTGGAAGAGCGCAAAGATAACTTATTGGTCGCTGTATGCGCTGTCGATAAGCTCTACGGCATCGCCAGCCTGGATTTAACCAGCGGCCGCTTTGTGTTGCAACAATCAAATTCTGAAGACCAGTTGCTCAGCGAATGTGCTCGGCTTAATCCGGCTGAATTATTGTTTAGTGAAGATTGGTTATTGCCTGCCGCATTAAAACAACGTAGCGGTTTAAGCCGGAGGCCACCCTGGCATTTTGAACCGGAAAGCGCCAGGCAGCTGGTACTTAAACAGTTCAATACCCTTGATCTAAAAGGCTACGGCTGTGAAAACATGTCGGCAGCCATTGCCGCCGCCGGTGCGTTATTACAGTACGTTAAAGATACTCAGCAAAGCGCCCTGCCCCATATTCAAGGCATAAGCACCGAAAACAGCGATGACAGCATCTTGCTGGACGCGGCTAGTCGACGTAATCTTGAGTTGGACTTTCATCCCTCCGGACAACTGCAATACACCTTATTTGGCGTGCTGGATAAAACTTCTACGGCGATGGGCAGTCGGTGTCTAAGGCGCTGGATAAACCGCCCGTTGCGCGATCGAAAGATCCTTAACAATCGCTATGCCTGTATTGACAGTTTGCTGAATGACCGGCTGTACCAAGCCGTACAAACACAGTTAAAACAAGTCGGCGATATTGAACGCATCAGCTCCCGCATTGCGCTAAAGTCGGCACGGCCAAGAGATTTGCTGGTGTTGCGCAACACGCTGGCAGTGTTACCGGATTTACAGCGCGTGCTTATTGATAGCGATAATCCACAACTGAGTTTGTTACGCGAAAATATCGGCGAGCAGCCGGACATGCTGGCCTTGCTGCAAAAAGCCATCATCGACAATCCACCCGTGTTGATCCGGGACGGCGGGGTAATTGCCCCAGGCTATCACCCAGAACTGGATGAACTACGCAATCTCAGTCAAAACGCCGATCAATTTTTAATTGATATGGAAAATCGCGAGAAAGCGGCTACCGGCCTAAGCAACCTGAAAGTTAATTACAACCGGGTACATGGCTATTACATCGAGATTTCCCGATTGCATGCCGAAAAAGTACCGGTGCATTACACTCGTAAGCAAACTTTAAAAGGCGTCGAGCGTTACATTACCGAAGAATTAAAAGCCTTTGAAGACAAGGTCTTAAGCGCCCGCGAGAAGTCCTTGTCGTTTGAAAAATCGTTGTATGAAGAATTGCTCAACCTAATTGGCGCATCTTTACCCGAGTTACAACAATGTGCGGCGGCGCTGGCGGAGTTGGATGTGCTTAGCAACTTTGCCGAACGTGCCGATACGCTGAACTTGTCGCAGCCGACCTTACTGGACAAAGCAGGGATTAATATTGAAGGCGGGCGGCATTTGGTGGTGGAACAAGTATCAGACATTCCGTTTGTAGCCAATGACCTGACATTTTCCAACCAGCGTCGAATGCTGGTGATTACCGGCCCCAACATGGGCGGTAAATCAACTTACATGCGCCAGGCGGCATTGATTGTGTTGATTGCGCATATCGGCTGTTATGTGCCTGCCAAAAGTTTAAGTTGCGGCCCTATCGACAAGATATTTACCCGCATCGGCGCCTCCGATGATTTGGCCAGCGGCAGGTCAACTTTTATGGTGGAGATGTCAGAAACCGCCAATATCTTGCATAACGCCACCTCAAAAAGCCTGATTTTAATGGACGAAATCGGTCGCGGCACCAGCACTTTTGACGGTTTGTCGCTAGCCTGGGCGTGCGCCGATTTTCTAGCCAAAGAAACCAAGGCATTCACACTGTTTGCGACGCATTATTTTGAATTGACTACGCTGGCGGATGAGCAAAAAACCATCCACAACGTACATTTGGATGCAATGGAACACGGCGACAGGATTATTTTTTTACATGCCGTAAAAGATGGCCCGGCCAATCAAAGTTACGGCTTGCAGGTGGCGTCATTAGCGGGTGTACCGCGTTCGGTAATCGACAAAGCTAAAGCCAAATTAAGGCAATTGGAAGATCAGGCCTATCTTGACCAGCAAAAAGAAACCGGTGTTAATCAACTGGATTTGTTTGCCTCAAAAGAATGCCATCCGGCGGTGGTGATGCTTGAAGAAGCCAATCCGGATAATCTCAGCCCGAAGCAGGCCTTGGATTTACTGTACCGGCTTAGAGATTTGGTCTAAATTCGGAAAAATTAAACTGCGACGCCCACGTTTTAAATCGCGACGTGGGCGTCGCTCCCACAAGTGATTCGACACTATTCGGACGCTTTTATATGCTTGATAGCGCGATTTATCCTGGCTAAGGTTTTGTCTTTGCCTAAAAGCGACAATGTCACATCAATAGCGGGCGAAACGGCTGAGCCGCACACTGCAACGCGCAGCGGCTGTGCCACTTTGCCTAATCCTAACTCCAAAGTTCCCGCGAGATTAACAACCAGTTCATGCAGGACATGACCATCCCATTCGGGCACAGCGGCAAACAGATCGTGGAGCTGCGTTAATACGTCAGCGGCAGCGGGATTGAAATTCTTTTTCGCGGCTTTTTCGTCGTAAGTTTCAAACTCTTTGTAGAAGTACACACTGGCTGCGGCTATTTCTACCAGCGTTTTACAACGTTCGCGCTGCGCCTTGACAACATCGACTAAGCTCGGGCCTTCAGTCGGGTCAATACCCAGCTGCCCCATGTGCCAGCTCAAATGTCTGGCGACATGCGCTGGCTCACTATTCATAATGTATTGGTGATTTAGCCACAGCAACTTTTCCATGTTGAACGCCGATGCGGAGCCGTTAACATTCTCCAGCTCAAAATACTGGATCATTTCATCTATCGAAAATATCTCCTGATCGCCATGCGACCAGCCCAGTCGCACCAGATAATTCAACAATGCTTCCGGCAGATAACCCTCATCACGAAATTGCATCACGCTGACTGCGCCGTGACGTTTGGACAAACGTGCGCCATCGGCACCTAATATCATCGGTAAGTGGGCATATTTGGGTAACTCGGCACCCAAGGCTTTGAGTATGTTCATTTGCCTGGGCGTGTTGTTGATATGGTCGTCACCACGAATCACATGAGTCACTCGCATATCCATGTCATCAACCACTACCGTTAAATTGTAAGTAGGCGTACCGTCACCTCTGGCGATAATCAAATCATCCAGTTCTTTATTGCCAACGACAATATCGCCCTTAATTAAATCAGGAATAGTTACGGCACCATCAACGGGATTTTTAAAACGAATAACCGCTTCTTGATCTTTTTTAGAGCCAGCCAAATCGCGGCATTTACCGTTGTATCTGGGCTTTTCTTTATTGGCCATTTGCTCAGTACGCAACTGTTCCAGTTCATCTTTACTGCAGTAGCAGTAGTAAGCATCGCCTTGATCAAGTAACTGCTGAATAATTGCTTTATAACGATCGAAATGATGCGTTTGATAAAACGGCCCCTCGTCATAATCCAAGCCTAACCACGTCATGCCTTCCAAAATCGCATCCACAGATTCTTGGGTAGAACGCTCCAAATCAGTATCTTCGATTCTCAAGATAAACTTGCCGCCATGCTTACGGGCATAAAGCCAAGAAAACAAAGCAGTACGAGCGCCGCCTACATGCAAATAACCGGTGGGACTGGGGGCAAAACGAGTTTTTATAGTCATCTAATTGAATTGTTTGTTTAATTTAAAGGGATTTATTTGTATTGATCTCACTCAGTATTCTTGAGATAACCTCAATAAAAATTAATTACTGGTGCAATTATATCAGCCGCAGTCAAAGAACTGGCAATCTCAAAACGGGCTGAACAGGTTAGAATAGCGATACGGCGCACAAAAGGCCCTACATTAGATTGATAAAATCCCCAATCACTTACCCTATCAATCGCCTTATAAAAATAACTTGAAAATGACTCAACTCAAGCTGAAGTTTTGTAACAAATAACGCGTTAAATACCTACTCATAAACCTGCCCAACCCCATAAAAAAAGTCACTTAGAATGATAATTAACATAAACAAACAACATTTGGCAGTTCTTGCAAAAATGCTTGTCGTGACTTTGATTTACATCATTTTTGGTCGGCTGGTTAGCAGTTTCGCAGGAACTAATTTTGCCAATATCATTTATCCTTCAAGTGGTGTTGGTTTGGCTGCAATATTGCTTGGGGGGAGAAAATACGCCTTAAGTGTTTACTTTGGCGCTGCTGCAATCAATGTGCTTTATCAAAGCCCGCATATACTGACATTTATCCTGCCTTTTGCCAGCACCTTAGAATCCTTATCTGGTGCCTGGTTGTTGAACTATAAGGGGCAAAACTTTAAAGATATTAATTCTTTCAAGGACTTTTATCGATTGACGGGTATCGCAGGGGCCATTAGTAGTGCAATTGCCGCATTATTAGGAGCAACATTATTACTAGCCGCAGGAGGCATACCCAGCAGCGCTTATTTAGGCGCATTTCGCGATTGGTGGATGGGCGATATGCTGGGCATCATTCTGGTAACACCGTTGATTTTAGTCTGGCGTCTCCCACCCTTGAATTGGCTCAAACCGGCAAAATTGGTTGAGTTTTTCCTCTTGATTACCCTTACCTTTGTGGCCGGACAAGTCATTTTCATGGACTGGCTGCAAGATCTACTTGCTCCGGTCACTTATGATTATTGGCTGTTTCTTTTTATCACTTGGGCGGCGGTACGTTTCGGCCTACATGGCACGGTCGCAGTATTATCAATTGTCGCTATACAAGCGCTTGTCGGCTCATCATTAGGGTTGGGCTTTTTAAGCCAAGATTTTGCCAAAACCCACCTAACAAATTTGTGGTTTTTTTCCACAATACTATCAATTACCGGGATTGCCCTAGCAACGTACATTAAGCAGCAAAAGTCCGTAGAAGAAGCATTACGCGACAGTAAAAATAACTTTCGAACCCTGGCACAAAATACCTCAGCGCTAGTTTGGATGACTGGTCGAAACAATCTGCGCAGCTATTTCAATCAAGTGTGGCTGAATTTTACCGGCCGCACCATGGCGCAAGAAAAAGGTAATGGTTGGCTAGCCGATGTTCATCAAGACGACATCCAGCCATGCCTAGCCACTTATATCAATGCCTTTGAAGCGCACCAAGAATTTACTATGGAATACCGGTTGCGGCGCAAAGACGGAGAATATCGTTGGCTGCTCGATCACGGTGTACCTCGGTATAACAATCAGGGTGAATTTATAGGTTTTATTGGCTCTTGCATTGATATTTCAGATCGTAAAGCGGCGGAAGTCAAAATCCATCAGCTGGCTTTTTTTGATCCCCTCACCGGTTTGCCAAATCGTAGATTATTGCTTGAACGCATGAAACACAGCATTCAAGTCGGTAAGCGCGAAGGCACGCAAATGGCGGTGATGATGCTCGATCTGGACCGATTTAAAGCCATTAATGATAACTACGGCCACCAAACCGGTGACGAGCTGTTGCAACAAGTCGCGACCCGCATTACCAATCGATTGCGCGATACCGATATGGTGGCGCGCTTGGGGGGAGATGAATTCATCGTGCTTTTGGACAATATCACCTTCCCGGAAGATGTCGCGCGAATTGCTGAAACTATTATTGCGGATTTGAGTAACCCCTTCACACTAAGTCAAACCGGCAATGCCCAAATTGGCACCAGTATTGGCATTAGTCTGTTCCCGCAACATGGTAATGTGCCGGAAATATTGATGGATAATGCGGACACGGCATTATACAAAGCCAAAAATGACGGTCGAGGCTGTTTTGCTTATTTTTCTGAAGCACTTACCTTGGCTGCTCGAGAGCGCATTGAACTAGAAACAAATTTACGTTTGGCCCTCAAAAATAACGCTCTGAAAACATTCTATCAACCCCAAGTTGATGTCAGCAGTGGTCATATCATTGGTGCTCAAGCATTACTACGTTGGGAAATTTCACCTAATAAGTTTATTGCGCCCAATCGTTTTATTCCGATAGCCGAAGAAACCGGTTTAATCGTCGCGCTTGGCGAATGGGCCTTACGTCAGGCCTGCTTACAAGGCCGACAATGGCTGGATCAAGGCCTACCGGCGTTGACGCTGGCAGTAAAATTATCGCCCTATCAACTCAGGCACAGTGACATAAACGGTCTTGATTAGCTAGATGCTTCAGCTAACCGAAGCCATTCAGCCGGACGAGGCCCAATGGCAACGGCCGCGACCAGTAGCCTGGTTGGCAGTGTATCGAGTTGGAAGCGCCGGTTGAATCGATATGCGAACGCTGCCAAAT
>JAUYMX010000078.1 GCA_030699345.1 Methylococcaceae bacterium | reverse complement strand
ATTTGGCAGCGTTCGCATATCGATTCAACCGGCGCTTCCAACTCGATACACTGCCAACCAGGCTACTGGTCGCGGCCGTTGCCATTGGGCCTCGTCCGGCTGAATGGCTTCGGTTAGCTGAAGCATCTAGCTAATCAAGTTTGATTATGGCGCTTATTGGGCACAAGCATTGGCGATGGCCGTGGCTATTGCCGCAATTACCGCGCGGGAGCGCACCGTCACCCCGGAAGAAGCATTTACCCTAGGCCTGTTATCCGATATTGGACGACTAGCATTAGCGACTGCCTGGTCAGAGATTTATGGTGAATGCCTCAATAGCGCCCAAGGGTCTGAGTTGCTTAATCTTGAACGCGAGCGTTTTGCTGTTGATCACAAAGAACTCACGCTATTGCTCTTACAGGACTGGGGATTTCCTGGAATATTTCTTGATGCCCTAAAACTCAGCCTGGAGCCACCTACAGAAGAAAACTCTCGCACTACTCGTTTGGCCCGACAACTAGCATTTGCACGCCTGCTTAGCCGCTACTGTATCGGCGATGATCAATACCGCGCGTCGTTGTTACCCGGTTTACAACAAGAGGCAGGCGCCCACAGTTTAGAGAATGAGGCTCTGACTGAGTTTATTGCTGAAATAATTCAACAATGGCATGACTGGGGTAAGCAAATAGAAATTAAGACTGATGTGGCGCAACCGTCTCCGGCTGACCAGCATGAGCAGAACAACACATTACCTGGACTGGATATTTTATTAGTCGACGATGACCCGATAATGCTGGCTCGCTTATCAAAACAACTGACAACAGCAGGACATCGGGTTGAAATCTGTCGCGATGGTGAATCCGCCTTAAAACATGTGATTGAACACAATCCACAGCTGGTTATTACTGACTGGCGCATGAAGCCGATGGACGGCCTGACGCTATGTAAAGCGTTACGCAGCTCTGAAATCGGTAAAAACTTATACTTGATCATGCTCACCGCCAACGAAAGCGAAGATGATTTGGTCGCAGCCTTCGATGCCGGCATTGACGATTTTGTTACCAAGCCAGTCAGTCTGCGGGTATTACTGGCTCGTATCCGTGCCGGTCAGCGCATCGTCTTGCTACAACAGGAAGTAGAACAAGAAAAGCACGACATTCAGCGTTACAGCGCCGAACTGGCAGTGGCTAATCGACGCTTGGGCATGATGGCGAATACCGACATTCTCACCGGCTTGCCTAATCGCCGATATGCATTGACACGATTGGAACAAGAATGGGACACCGCCCAACGTTACAACCGGCCGTTAAGTGTGTTGATGCTGGATTTGGATCATTTCAAATCCGTCAACGATACTCTCGGCCACGATGCCGGGGACGTGGTTTTGGCGCATGCGGCAAAAATAATGAAAGCCGCCGCGAGAGCAAGCGACATCGCCTGCCGCCTGGGCGGAGAAGAATTTTTGGTGATTGCAACCAACACCGATGGCGCCACCGCTGTGTTATTAGCCGAACGTATTCGTAGCGCCATACAGACTAATCAACCCAAAGATATTGGTTTATTAAGCCCCATTACTGTCAGTGTTGGTGTGGCCGGCTCTGTAGGCAGTAAACCTGGCTGGCAAGAGTTAATCAAACTTGCTGACCAAGCACTATACAAAGTCAAAGCCGGCAAGCGCAATGCGGTTCAATTGGCGTCGATATAATGAATGGCAATGTTCATCAGCAAAATAATCGCTCTATAACTTTGCCATTGTTAATCAGTTAGCACCTACATCTCGTAGCGTAGTTTTTTATTTGAGGCCAAGGTGCCTCAGGCTTTTTAAATGCCAATTGCCTGTACACCAAAACCTGCAATCCCCATCTAAAGCATTGCCATAGACAGACCCTGCCCACTCTGAACGGATTACATCCCCTCTTTATTGTTGTATTATCTGCGCCTGAACTGCTTGATTTAAAAGCAGGCTGGGGCGTCCCCATATTTTGACGATAGAATTTTTAAGGATTGAGCAAGATGAGTAAATTAAAATTGATAGTACGTTTTTTTATGGGTTTGTTGTTGATAATGGCCATAGCCGGTTGTGCTGGTAGCCAAAAAACCGCAAGCACTGGAGAATTTTTTGACGACTCCGTTTTAACCACCAAAGTTAAAGCCTCAATATTGGGGGATTCCCGCCTGAAGGTAATGCAAATCAATGTCGAAACCTTTAAAGGTGTGGTGCTGTTAAGTGGTTTTGTCGACTCCGCCGCGGCTGCCAAAAGGGCAGTAGAAATTGCCCGAACCATCAGAGGTGTCAAATCCGTTAACAACGCGTTAGTTGTTAAATAAGCATTTTTGCTGTCATCGTCTAATCACGATGACAGCTCCCATTTTTTAGTTATTTAAACCTTGCAGCTGCTTTCGCAGTACTCTAATCAATGTTTTGCCTATCACGGCAGTCACTGGCAATTAGCCACTCGACAAATCTATTTTTCTTACCCAATTGTTTTTTTGCATGACTAATCCTTTACATCTTTCGCCTGGCGCACTCAAGCTGCATATTGACTTGTCTGAACTCCACATTCCCAAAGAAGCCCCTAGGTCCACTTCAGCTATTCTAGGCCAGCCCAGAGCTCAGGCCGCGTTGGAATTTGGTATAGCGATGAATATGCCCGGCTACAATATTTTTGTGATGGGCGAACCGGGATTAGGCCGCTTAACAATGATTACCCAACATTTGGATGCGACGGCCGGACAATTGCCTCCGCCACCATCCTATGCGTATATCAATAATTTTGATAACCCACGCGAACCAACGGCGCTTAAGCTACCGGCAGGACAAGGTCAGCATTTAAACCAAGACATCGAAAAGCTACTTGATAATCTGCTGGCTACGTTTCCAGCCGCTTTTGAAAGCCCCACTTATCAGCAAAAAAAGAGTGCTATCGAACGGTATTTCAGTCAGTTATTTAATGCCGCAATCGATTTGGTTGAAAAAAAGACCCGAGGTTTAAACATTGCCCTGTTCCGCGAAGGTGAGTCCATTACTTTTGCGCCACTGCGTAAAAACAAAGCCCTGGATGAAGAGCAATTTAGTCAACTCCCACAAACAGAACGCGAGGCTTTTCATAAGCACGTTGAAGAGTTAGAAGATTATCTCGGCGAGGTTTTGTTGGAAATGCCGCAATGGCGCCGGGACATGGTGGAAAAATTCAGGCAACTAGACAACGATACCATCAGCGTGGCAATAGATCCGCTTTTTGAGGAATTGCATGCGGCTTATCAAGGTATAGACGACGCCCTTATTTATCTGACAAAAATCAGAAAAAATCTGCAGCAATCTATTGCCGATTACCTGATGCCCGGACGATCGGCAGAACCAAACGAAAACACGCTAAGACGCATATTGCTGGAACAATATGCACCCAACATTCTGGTAGATCATCAAGAAAACTCAGGGGCGCCGGTCATTTTTGAGCCGCATCCTATCTATCAAAACCTGTTTGGCCGCATTGAGTATGTCAGTGAGCAAGGCACATTGGTAACCAATTACCGGCGGATTTGTGCAGGTTCATTGCACCGCGCCAATGGCGGTTATTTAATTATCGATGCAGAAAAATTACTGACGTTCCCATTCGTTTGGGACGCACTTAAGCGAGCCCTGCAATCCGGGCGCATTGAAATTGAATCGCCCTATGCAGAATTAGGTATTAATCCTATTACCTTAAAGCCTGAAGTCATCCCTCTTAACGTTAAAGTGATTTTGGTCGGCCCTCGTGACATTTACTATCTGCTGGAAGAGCTGGACAGTGAATTTAATGAGATGTTCAAAATCCTGGCCGATTTTGACAATTACATTCCGCGCACTAATGAGTCCATGCAACAGTTTGCGTTGTTACTGATTAAACACGCCGCCGATACTACCACCAAGGCCTTAACCCGCACTGCGATCCAATGTTTGATTGAGCACAGCTGCCGACTATCGGAAAATCAGCAACATTTTTCAGCACGCATTAATGACTCGTTGGACATCATTGCCGAAGCCAATCTGTTTTGCCAAAAAAATCAAGCGCAACAAATTGATAGGGTGCATGTTGAGCAAGCATTGGCCGCCAGGGAATATCGTAACGGCCGACTATCGCAAACCATTCTCGAAGAAATGCTTGACGGCACCATACTGATTGATACTGATGGCGAGGCAGTTGGCAAAATCAACGGCCTGACAGTCCTGGAAGTGGGTGGCAGTAGTTTTGGCGCGCCCGCTCGTATCACCGCCTCGGTCTACCCTGGCTCACGTGGTATTGTCGACGTAGAACGGGAAGTAGAGTTGGGACAGCCGATACACTCGAAAGGCGTAATGATTTTATCCGGGTATTTGGGGCATTGTTATGCTCAGGAGTTCCCTCTGGCCATTTCAGCGAGCATAGCTATAGAGCAATCTTATGGTTATATCGATGGCGACAGCGCGTCACTTGCTGAACTATGCTGCTTAATTTCCGCATTAACCCGAACACCGATTAAACAAGCGTTTGCTATAACCGGTTCAATCAATCAGTACGGCGAAGTACAGGCAATTGGCGGTGTCAATGAAAAAATTGAGGGGTATTTTCGCTTGTGTCAGGCGCGTGGCCTGAATGGGCAACATGCGGTTATTATCCCTGCTGCCAATAAACGCAATTTAATGTTGAAGCAGGAAGTAATCGATGCTGTCGCACAAGGATTGTTTGCAGTCTATGCAGTTGCTAACGTCGATGAAACTTTAGAGCTTTTAACCGGACATGTCGCAGGTGTAGCCGATAACGAGGGTAATTACCCGGAAAATACTATCAATTTCCTTGCTATATCTCGCTTAAAGGAAATTTCCGAACTGGCGCATGAAGATGAAAAGGAAGAAGGCGATTGATTTTTTGGACTCGGCCAGTGCCGCAGCTGGCCGAAGGTTAATTTCTTAGTGCCCCGCCTCGGTAACCACGACATCAATCCCATTTTGGCGTAATCGCACACGAATACTGCTGACACTGGACATTTTCGATAACGGGCCCATTTTGACGCGATACCAAGTCGCATCGCCGACCTTGGCTTTTTCAACTCGAGACTCGATACCCATCAGAGCAAGCTTAGCTTTCATGTTGTCCGCATCCTTAAATTCTTTAAAGGAGCCGGCTTGTACGATATAGCTGCTTTCTTTACCTTGCCCCACGCGTTCTTCACGTGTGCGGGTACCAATTTCGTAATCTGGCACCACAACTTCTTTTTCAGGAAGAATGGTATAGAAATCAAATCGCGGAATTGCAGGGCCTGGCTCTACTTTAACCTCCGGCTTAACAACTGTTTTTTCCGGAGTGGGCGGCACTGGAATGGCCTGGGTAACTGCTTGCGAGTCAGGTTGCGCTTGTTTGGGTCCGCTGCGTAAATAAACCAAAAATACTACAAAGCTAATAATCAAAGCAGTGATGAGCATCCATTTCCACAAGCTAATGCTTTGAGGACCATCATAATACCCGCGCTTCGAATGGCGTTTGCCTTGGCCGCTGTGTTTGTAATCTCTAGCCATTACATTGCTTCA
>JAUYMX010000086.1 GCA_030699345.1 Methylococcaceae bacterium | reverse complement strand
TCTTTTCCACCTTCTTGCTCAATAAATCCAAAACCTTTTTCATCATTGAACCACTTAACGGTACCTACAACTTGCTCTGACATATCACACTCTTAACTTAAAAAAATCACCGGCTTAAGCCAGCTTTACAATCCCAGTTCCTTTAAAGAACCGGCTCTATTCTACAGCGTTTTGATGGTATCACTAAACCACCAACCTAGGAACACTAATTTCGTGTTTTCCAGTTTTACTGCTGTAGCATCTGCCCCGATAACATAGCATTTGGGCAAATTCTTACCGTTTTATGCCTTAAATTTATTAAGGCATAAAACATCAATCTCGCGTTTTCTAATATAACAATTACCCAAACGACAAAACTTTATCGCCCGCTATTTTTGTTTTATTTAACTGCCTCTCTTTGCGGTTCAACTTTCCAACGAAGATCGTCTATAAACTTCCATGCGCCACCTGCCATTTCAAGCACTGCCAATGGCGCAAAATGATGTTGAACACCTTGCGGCGGCAAGGCTTCAGGATCCCCCGCAGGCCCCGGCCATTCTACATCGCCTGTCGCCACCCGAACCGGGATTAACCAATAATCGCCAGTACGATATTGATTTTTCTGAGTTGGCAATTGAAGTTGAAATTGAATTTGCACACCATCAACCAACACTTCCCACTCATTGCTTTTTTCTGTGATTGTTTTTTGGTCAGCTTCCCATAAGCGCGCTTTGGTCGGCCAAATTTCGCCTACCGGCACCGCCACTTTTGGCAAAGGCTTATCGGCACTATCCAGCAATAAAATATCACCATCAATTTTTTTTATTTTTACCAACGTGCCCACTTCCCCGCGCAACTCCTGTCCATCGTTGGTCAGCTCCAGCCATCTTCCAACGGCAAGTCCGCGCGCACTATCAACCGTTAATTCGTTGCCGTTTAGCTCAATGCCGGTTGCAACACTGCCGTTATCGCGTGACCATTTAAAAGTGGCTTGTTGATTTTCACCGCCTTGATGAACTTCCACACGATACAGCTGGTTCTCAGCGCCACGGTAACTGGATTCCGGAGATGTAATACAAACATCGGTAGATTTTTTATCGCCTTGCTTTGCTTGTGCTTTAAGCGTGCCTCGATGCTCCGGTTGCCATCTGTTTGTCCATATTGACCATTCATTTTCCAATTTATTCCGATTTAAGCCACTGGCGGCCGCTTCTGTTTTTATCTGCCACAAGACCCTGGCCCGTGTCGCCGTATCCGGTCCACCCAGAGCAACTTCACGAATGCTGTTATCTTCCAAGTAGGTGATATGGCGCTCCCAAACATCGGCATAGACTAAATACGTCCCAGGATCTAAATTCTTATCCTTTGGCAACGGATAATCCGGTTGCGCATTGAATAATAAAGGCTGTTCATTCTCACAAAGAATACCGTCTATGTAATAGTGGCCTTTGCCGATAACAATTGGCAATTTGGTCTGATTCAGCTGTTCTTTTTGTTTCTCATTAAGAAGTAAGGCCTTAATCCGGGCAGGATCAACAATAATCTCAAACCCCAGGTTTTCAATCGGTCCCGCATGCGGCCCGATAAAATCTGCCGTTAAAGACCGCAAGTAATGCAACAAAATAGCGGTCTGCTCATTCCAATCCGCGTCTAATTGCACACGCCCTTGCTGCATCAATACGCGGCTAAAATGCTTGGTGACAGCAAATGTCACTCTGGAAAAATCACCTTTCATGCTGCTCTCCTGGTTATTAATTTTCTAGCTGGACACAATGATGCCGACGTCAGCCCGGGCAGGAATATATTCATCTAAACGGACACGCAGATTAGCTTCGCGCTGGGGCTGGAATAAATCGTGAAAGACACCCATTTCCGAGTCATCGTCAGCACCTCGCGTAATATCATCCGCGCAATTTTCAGCCAATTGGCAATAGCTTGGCGTACCGTAACGGAAACTATTAAATTGCGGCCGCACGCGTTCCTGTTCAAGCAACTTTGCGGCATCGATAGCCGTTTTATCCGGCTGCGGCTGACCTGCTGCTTCAGCAGTTTGAATTAAGCTATTTTCAGCAATTTGTTCTACTAAATCGGGCTGGCAGTGGTGGCGTTTCGGCGTCCGCGACACCGGTCTGACATAACAAAAACGCATGCAGCCAAGCTGGCGCCGGGCGACCCGGATAGTGCCCATAAAAATACTGTTCTCAGCCAGCTCAATCGCATGGGTATCGATACGGCCAAATACAGTGCTGCGCACAATTGTTAACACGGCATGCGCAATAGTCGAACCGGCAGCGCCAATCGCCTCGCAGGCCGGGCCTTCGCAATCACTGCCCGTCGCATCCAAAATACTGTCACTGAGGCGAATGCGGAGCGGATCGATCCTGACTTCATCAATATTGACTTGAATGGAGCCGATGATGCTGTGTTCGATAGTGACGCACGGGTGCGCATTGGTAATCTCTAAACTCGGCTCTTCCAACTGGCTCGGCTCGCAATCGGGATCGAGAGACCACCCCGGCACCAGCGTCGAGTGCCGGATAATAACGCCGGCAATGGCACCCTCCACTTGCAAACCGCGCCCGGCGATTAACAAGCCATCCAAGGTAAGATAGCTGCCCGCTTCACCGCTAACGCTAAATTGATCGGGGCGATCGTAAAGCCTGATTACCGGGCGTCGTTTATTAGCCGCCCGGATTTGCAGGCTTTGCCCGGTTTTTAAATCGATATTGAGTCGCTCCTCGTACAAACCGCTATCGGTAATTTCGATAACCGCATTCTGCAACTGCTTGGCCTCTTGCTCGTTTTTGGGATTGGCCCAATCGATTTTCCACTGCGCCAAGCCCTGATTAATGGTGTTGAATTTTTGCTCGATGCCCACCTGATAGAGTTTGTATTCCAAGGGTTGTGATAGGGTCCTGGCATATTCGCCGCCGCCAATGTCGGCGCTAAAGCCATAACAGTAAGACACTTTCACACCTTTGCGCGGTAGTTGTTTCGACGGAAATAAAATCCGCCCCAGTACCGGATCAACAGCCACGGTATCTTTAACCGGGCGATAACTGTCCCAATCGCTTAAATCGGCGGGAATAATTTGCTCCGCTGGAATAGGTTGCACCGAATCTTTAGTCGGCCATTCCGGCACCCAAATAGCCAAACTTTTACCCTCGCCATAATAGGCTTTAGAAGCGCGCAGCTTTTGCGTACCCCCCACACTGACACGTTGTATAAAAGCCCGGCGGCGAATCGGTACCGGCAGATTAAGTTCTCCCGCTATTTGCGTCGGCTCTGTCTCACGCTGCCAATTAGTAAACAGCGGCGTGTTGTTACCCAGGACACTAAAGGCATAGCAATGTCGCTGTGCCAATGCCGTCACCGGCGTTTGCGTAACGGAATAAGTCTTCAAGCGCCAGACCAACACCCCAACGCTGGGGATGTTGTACCGGCCTTGCGTTTGATAGGAATTGATTCGACGCACATCCACCGTATGCGCCAACTCATCAAACGGGCCATCGAGTCGCTCCAGTGCATCACCTTCACGCAAATCGACCGTCAGGCCGCGATGGCATTGCCGATGATTCAGCGCTTGGGTGACACTAAGCAATCTGTAAAACTCCACGGCCCGCGCAGGCCAACCCGCAACATCGTTTGCCAATTGCTCCAGCAAGGCTAATGAGCCTTTACGACGGCGATAACGAATCGTATTGGCGACTTCGCGACGAGGAATCAGGCTCTTGTTGCGCAATCGTCCTTGCGGCGACGAGATGTCACCCGGCTCGCCTGCTTCATGTATCGGCGTATAACCGATTAAATCGCCGAGATACGGCACCACCCAATCTTCGCAAGTCTCGATAAACCAGTTTTCATAAAGCTGGGCGATGTCACCCTCGACAACTTCCAGCTGCTCGGAGATAACTTGCAGCAACTCGCGTAACGGCCCGCCCTGTTCGTGATCACGCAGCTGGTAGATATATGGCAGCAGCTTGTAAAGTCGATCTTTATCAATAGTGCTCATAACGACCTCAAGTGATCTGATTCAAAATCAACGTGGACTGCACCTCGGGAGTAAGAAGCGCCAATTGTGCCGGTCGAATCACACCCTCCTCAGTATCTGCAACATTCACCGGGATACGTGCAACCGGCTCTTTTATTTTGTTGCCATTTTTATCTTGTAGCGGTTGACCGATCAGGTTCGCAATTTCACCCGGCGTTAACAAGCGCCGTTCACCTGGATACACGGCATCGACAACTTTTTCCGGGATTCCCCTCAAGACATCAACATCCACATAAGCCACGCCACGCACCGCTTGCATAATGCTCAGCACCTCGCTGAGCAGCACATCCTGCCCCAGCTTGCGCCGCTCGAAACTAAACGCATCCAGCAATGCCGCACGCACTTGCGTTACCACCGGCTCCCAGAGGTAATCCGGCAAAATACGTATCCGGGCTTCAAGCACAATCAGCATCAGCTCTCGCACTTCCAGCCGGATGATTTGCAAAGGATCGCCGAAGTCGAGTAAGGCCTGGCGTAAATTCCGGTACAGATCGGCGTTTTTATCAATCGGAATGTCATCCACACCAGCGATGGTGACGTGTACAAGCTGGCGGCGACCATCAGATAGTTCGGCAGCCCTGGCCTTGCCGATGCCGGCAAAGGTGCGGGCAAAATCCTCGTAATCCTGCACCGATACCAATCTATCCAGCGCCTTCACTGCCAGCGGTGCATTTTTACGGGCCTGATCGCGGCTTTCTTTATCCGCACCGCCGTTAGCAGGTAAGGGGTTGATAACTTCCTTGACACCCAACGGACGGCTAGTCAACAAGCTAATCTGACCGGCCTTGACGTTGCCCGGCTTGCCGATACCGTTGCGGTATTCCGCTTTAATGTTTTCGATGCCGGTCGGCAGTCGCGCGCCGTCCCGGCCATTACCGAAAATGACTGCGTCTTTGCCGTCATCATCGGTCTTGGTAATAAATTTGCGCTCGGTCGACGCAAGGCCTGCCAGCGAATCGATTTCATGCCACCGGACATCGTTAACATACACGTTAAGCGTGCTGTCGACACCGGCAGGATTGGCCGCAGACACATACGTCAGCGGCGGTTGTTTGAGCATAAATGTTTGCAAGGCTTTAGCACCATCGCCGCTGCCCAGCACTTCTTTACGGGTTTCGCCGTGGGTGGCTTTCACGACGTTGCCGTAGATTTTGACGGTGTCGCGTTTATAGGCATAGGCGAGACTATTAGCAAAAACCAGTGTACTAAGGGTTTTATCACCTGGAAGTGTGTCATCAAAACCTTGCTCAACGCTTGAAAGCATCACCAGTTCGTTAGCTATGACACCGCTAGTTCCGGGTATATCGCTACGCTCGCCAGAAACGACCATCCAACGGCCCGCCTCCAGACCAGGGTACAGTTCGCCTAATTCAATCCGCTTCCCAATAGCGTCCGGATCAGGATCTTGAAAGCCAATATCCTGTTCGATAGGCTGTTCAGCAAGTTTTAATGGCTCACTCTGCGTGTAAACGAGGGAGCGGCGAATAAGTTCCATATCATTCGATTGTGGATCACGCCAGTCTTTATCAAACGTCAACTGCGTTGTTTTAGCACTTAACCCGTAAGCAGTCCGAGGACGAATCTGAACTGACTTAATCGGCATCACCAGCCTTTCAACTGTTCCTGCATCCCTTGTTTCGATTAATGCATAACTGCCCGGAAGAACACCGTCATAAGCGTTATCCAGAAAAAGCTGATCTGAATCTTCATCGCCCGCTTCGTTCATCGACCAATCCCCGTCTATCGCAGAAATAAAAGGGATTTGATTTCTTACTAATTCGTTTGGATTGGGTATCAAGGCCATTTTTTTGGCCGCGTTATAGCCGAAAAGCGGAGCCGAAACGCGTAAGACGTAAACCGCTTGCAACGTCGAAATAGCCGAATTAACGTCCGCATTCGCCCACGCACCATAAAAACTCGAGTTTAAGGTCGGACTAAAGTTGACTAACAATTGCGGCGTCACGTCAGACTTTGGGTGAAATAGTTGCTCGATTTTTCGGTTCAACTGCACGCTGTTAAAGGGCTGCAGCGACGGCAATTTTAGAAGAGGAATAAAAAGTTGCGCCAAATTGGCAATGGGTTCCAGCGGCAGAGGTGATGGCGTTTTAATGAGTTTTTTAAATTCCACCAAAAACAGGTTAATGAAGTTAACCAGGACGGCATCATTGGTATCTAACGCCCCAAAAACATTGCCGGGTAATTCCAGGGCATTCGGCTGCGCCCCCAAGAAAGTACGCTTCTGGAAACTCTGCAATGTTTTTAGCGCCCGCTTTGCGGCGCTTTCATCATCAAACACTTGAGCTTCAATCTCAGTGTTTAATTTGGCAGAAAACCTGGTGAGCCAGTTCAGAATAGCTTCACTCAGACGAACCGAGTCAATATCAGAAAATATCGTTTGGAACCTGATTTCTGTTTTGTTTTCGGCAGCCAATGGGGTTGCCTCCTTGACGCGCCGGACCGCTTGTTTATCAGCCCCCTTATCAAAAACAAACAATAGATGGTCGTTAACCTTCAAATTTACCGCAGTGCCTTCGACATACATCCGCTCGATAGTCAGAACATTTTCCAGAGTAATCTTCTGCGGCCGCGTCATTCTCGGCTTCAGATAATTCCAGTCCGTCCTTGCCTTCAGGTCCTCGCTAATTTCAAACGACTGCGGCAACTCGCCGGGGCCGGGTATGCTTTGTGAACGCGCGCCTTTAGGAATAATCGTTTCTTCCTTGAAATTATCGTCCAAGGTATAAGCCAGATAAACGCTGGAAGCCACGCCGGGTCTTAGCTTGTACCCCACCAATCTGGCCAATTCCAAAATGGATCGGCGTTCCGTAGCAGTACGTAAATAGCTTTCGTTGATCAGCCGCTCGTTATAAAACGTCAGCACATCGGCGATGACAGCCCAAGCATCCAACAAAGCAATGGCAGGATCATCGGCGGCGCGGGTTCTCAACGCTGCCAGCGCGGGGTAATCGCTGCTCGACAGCCGCGCCAGCATGGTTTCAAGGAAAGTTGCATGCGTGCCGATGCGATAAGACAGTGCGCTTAATCCGGGACGATTGGCGGTCGGCTGCGGGGTAACGATTTCAATACCCTCGCAGCAACCGCAGATTTCAATGCTTGGTTTCATCGTCCACCTCGCAAGTCCAGAGTGAATTTGCCGTTTTCCGGAAAGCTTGGGTCGTTATCCAGCCGCGCCACTTCAAACGGTCCCAAGGGCAATACGCCGTTGTCGATTTCCTGGGCAGGCCCGGCAAAATAACGTTCCAATTTGCTAACCGACACGCTTTCAACGCCGTCAACCGCTTGTGCCGTTGCGACTAATTGACTGAGATAAATCCCTTCGCCGAAGCTTAAATTATCGGGATGAAAAAAGCCTTTGCTGCCATCACTCCTTCTCCGGTTGCTGAAAACATCGAGCAATGCGGCCTTAACATGACCTTTAAGAAAATTCGGCAACACGCACACCGTCAAGGCAACGTCCAACGCCACGTAGCTTGCCTGCACCACTTTGACGTCATGGCCGATGCGCCGATAACGGTGTAAATGGTGTTTGATTGCACGCAGTAATGCTGCATCGGTATCTTCCGAACCCGTGGGATCGACAGCGACCAGCACTTCCGTCCAACTGCCGGTCCAGCGCAGGGTTGCAGCGGCGCGTTGCACTTTACCGGCAAAATCGCGCATCACTATTTGCGCGTAATCATCAGCGGTAATTGCCCGTTGCAGCGTGTTACGAAACGATTGTGGCGCAAATAGCTTGGCCTCAGCGGTCGGCTCTGGGTTGGTGCCGCCCGTTGCCGGTAACGGGTTTCTGGGTGCGATACTGACACCGTTGGGCAGATTATCCCGAAACACAATATGGCTAATCGCTTCGGCACCGATATTTCCCGCACTGCCATTGCCGGAGCGATACTTGGCTGTAAAGCGTGTTTCCGCATCCGGGAAACGGCCTGATTCGCCGTCACCGAAACGCAATTGCGCCCGCCGGTCGTCTTCGATTTCAACCACAAAATGCCGGTCCTCGGCATCGCTGCTCAGCAAATCCAGGCGCGGCTGCCAAATTAGCGCAGTTTGATCGTTATGCAGCGTCACTTGCGGCAAGGCCAAGCGCACATCCTGTTTAAACACCACGACGGCGGGGTTGAGTTTGGCAGACGATAGACAGGCCTGAGTTTTCGGTTTGCAGGGCAATAACGGTTGGCTAAACGTCAGGTCAGTTTTAGATAATGACGGCTTAAAGCGACCGGCAATTTTTACAGCTTCACGGGGCGCGCAACCGTCACCGCATGGGGTTAATGTTATTTCTAACGGCACCGGGTCGAGCTCATCGCTAACGCTTTCGCCATGATCAACCAACAGCACATTGCCGCGCACCACACTGACATCCGACACCGGCGAGCAATCATCTTGCTTAATTGACGAAATACATAAGGCAAACGGCAAGGCATCTTCTGCCGCCCATTCGATGTCCCAAATAAGTTTTTTATTGAGCGGATCTTGCGATTGCTCAGCCTTGATCAAACGCACCGCATGGCGATGGCTGGGATCGGCATCCGCCGGGTTACCGGTCTTTGGGCCTTTAACTTCTTCGAAAATAATGATGTCGCAGGGCTTAAGCTTTAAGCGGTAATCAGAAGCCAGCGGCGATTCACGTGTTGCATGCGGCTCATGATGCGGTCCGCATTCACCGGTATCATCGGTTTCAGGCGGCGTTGCGATGCCCGGATCGCTCAGCGTTACCGAGGTTGAACCCTTCGGCAAACAGCATTGCTCGTCATCCCAAGTGTAAATTTTTATCTCGTTATGATCAGTCCAAAATGCGATGTCCTGTTCTTTATTTTCGACCAACGGCTCAAAGATTAAATACGATTTTGGAGCGATATTGGCAAGCTGCGTGTGTTCAAGCACATTGCCGTAAGCAGGCAAACCGGAATTAGTCGTTAAGTAAAAATCATCGGGCTTAAGTTTATCCAGGTCAGTAGATACCTCAAATGCAACCCAGGCTCGAGCATTGCAACCTTCGTGCAATTGATAATCCACCAACCGGACATGACGACGCACGGAAATGCGGCGGCGCGCGGTATCGAGATAAGCCTCGGTGCCGACAGCATCCTGGTAATAACTTAAATGGTCGCCCACATAGGCCAGTAACTCGACCAAGGTAATACCCAGATCCGGCACATGGCGCTCTTGCCAGTCGGGCATGGTCAGCGCTAAACGATCGAGAAGCAATTGCCGGAAACTTGCATAATCCTTGGCAAGATAATTAATATCCGGCGGGCTGGGTTTTTCAGGTGTACAACTGGCTTGCGGCTTGCAGTCCAAATCGCCAGGGCAACCGGCTTTAAAATTAAACTCCAGGCAGACATAACGCGGATCGAAACCGCTCATGGGCCGAGTGTGTTTACAGCCTTCTTTATCCTGATAACTCTCGATAAGACATACACAATAAGTCGAAAAATCACCGACTTTATCAACACCGATATGTACGCAATCATCCGTTTCCGGGTCTTCTTCCCGGTGTATTTCAACGCTTGTCACCTGAATGCCGGTGATGCGCCTGCCGCCTGTAATGATGATGTTGTCTTTAGCCAGTTGCAGCGGCGCTTTACCTAAAAAATACACGGTCAGGGTGAGTTGGTCGTCGCTGACTTCCAAATAATCCAAGCCATTAAGTTGCGGCGTTGCCCGAACAGCATCGCGCCGCTGGTTGTTTTTACACACTAAGGTTGATGCAGTCATGACAGCCCCCGGACGAATTCATCGGTACGGACTTCGCCGGTACGACGCACCAGATATTGCAAAAACACCCGCACCGCGCCATCCTCGCTGACTACTTCTAAGGCCTGCACTTCAAGCACATCGCCCAGCCATCGTTGCAATCCGGCCTGAATGGTAAATTGCAACGTTGCCGCCAGTTCCGGGCTATTGGGGGCAAAAATCAGTTGTAATAAGCCGCTGCCAAAATCAGGCCGATTGACGCGTTCGCCGCTATTGGTAAATAAAAACTGCTCAATCAGGTCGCGGATATGGTCATCGCGGCCGGTTGTGGCGGTGCGTCCGAAACTGTCGAAGTGCAAAGGGAAATCGATATTTATCATTTCATCCTCACAGCGCAGTGACGCGCGTTTGCGTTAGCACAATCATCAATGGCGTGCCGGTTGGCGCGCAAATGGCCTGACTGCTTTGCACTACCAGCGGCTGGCCGTTGGACGTTACCCGCGTGCTGCCGACCAGCCACTGCGCCGACACGCACGGCCCGTTGGCGGCCGGAGGTGGCGGAAAGGTACATCCGGCCACGAGATAAGGCGACGTAATCAACACAGTCGGTTGACCGCTGACCGTTACCCGCGGATTCGGCACCGTCGGCGTTGCTTGCCCGGCGTGAGCGCACAGCACTTGCGCACCGACATGCACCAGAAAGCCGGGCATGTTAGGTCACCACCAAGGCCAGTTTGTTAATCATTACCGATGGCCCCAGCAACTCCACCGACGCGCCTTTACCGTTATTGATAAAAATACCGGCATCGTTAACGACGATATAAGCACCCGTGGTGCTGCGCAAAATAATGCCGCCGGTAGTCGGCACCGGCGGCATGACCGGCGGCGGCACCGACGGCGGCATATCGCTGACAATCACCGCCTGCTGCAATAGCGATTGAATAACGATGTTGGGATCGGCGGGATTACCTGCCAATGCGGCCAACGGCACTTCCGCCGCGATGCCCCAAAAACCGCCCACCCAAATCGGGTAGTCAGGATCGCCTTGCTCGAACTCTATCCATACGCCATCGCCTATTTTGGGTACCACATAAACACCGTTCTGCTTGCCTGCAATCGGCACGCAGGGCAACGCCCAGGAGGTGGGAGCCACCCCATGCACGGCAGGCACAATCGCCATAATGCGGCCACGCTGTTCCGGGTCGATATTGTTAAACACCGTGCCGCGATATTTACCGTAGTAACGATTACTTTCTTTCATACCGGAACCTGCGGAATCGTTGAAATCAAGCCATTACGGCTAAGTTCAAAACTTTGTTTGTACTCCCCGCGCTTGATCTTATGAGTGACGCTCTTTACATAATAAAGTCCGTCATAAGCGGTTCCGGCGCCGCGCACACCCACCAATTGCCTTGCCTTTAAAATTCGGCCATAACGCAGCACGTTAAGCTCGCCCCTAGCAGTCACCGCTTCCGCCCATTTTGCGGCTTTGGCAACGCCCACCGTAATGGCGCGCGGCAATGAGTATTTCGACAGGTCATCATCTTTACTGACGGATTCCAGCCGGTTAGGAATGGGCGGAATCAATCCTAAGGGCGGATTTAACGGCGTAATAGGCGGGATGGGTATGATAAAAAATGCTTTGGTCTTTTCCTCCTGATAAAACAAGGTAGGGATGGCATTTAAATTATTATCAAAAGAAAAGGTCAGCGCTTCCACATTGGTATGCGCATCCATATTGATATTGAGCGCGGGTTGCGGCGCGCCCACCTTGATTTGCGGCCCCCAATAAGCAATGTTGGCACCGGGTAACGGGCCGGGCTCGATGTAAAACACATAACCGACTTGGCTGGCCAGTTCCTGGATATAAGAAAGATCGGTGCCTTGCTGGGTGGGTATGCGACTGGTTGGAATCACCACGTCAATAAATATGCTCGGAATAACCAGCGGCACAATTCCCAACGCCGCATATTTGAGCAGCATCAGCGCCACCCTACCCTCCGCAGGCAAGGCCGGAAAAGGGAAACCGCTAAAATCTATCTGGTCCATGACTACCGAGAGATCTTCCCCGGTCACTTTAAGCGTGGCATGACCAGCGTCACCGCCCGGCACAATCTCATGCTTTGTCACCACGCCATCCATAATGACGTTGGGCGTGCCGTTGTAAATGGCGACGATAACAACGCGCAATATTTTGATCGGAGTGCCGCCACCCGATAACAGAAATAGCGTGTGCAACGGTGATTGGGTACTGATGGTAAACGACAATTGGAAACCACTTTGCCCCTCATCTTTAGTCGTTACCGTGATCTCGTTAAGCGCTTCTATCACCGCGCGCGACGCCGGAATAGGCACCAGCGGCCCGACATAAAGCTGGAGATCAATACCCTTAAGCATTGGCTAACCCCGGAATACCGTCCGGCAGCGTGATGCGCAAGCGCCGGTTGATTGTCTCTAATTCCTCCGGCTGCATGGCCGCATTGGCATCACACAAACGCCAGAATTGCTCGGGATCGCCCAAATAATGGGCGGTAATATTATCTAGCCGCTCGCCTTGTGTGACGACATGCTCTTGCAACAAGGCCAACCGTTCCGGCGGCGGCAAAAAACGTCGGCGAATATAGCTGATTTTTTTACCGTCAGCCGCCTCCAGAGTCGCCGTTTCAATGCCGTAATATCGGCTACTTGCCGGAAACAATGTTGCCTGCAAGCCGGCGGGTTGCAGCAACGCTTGTAAAGCTTGATTCGCGTCCATTAGGGAATGCCTCCAATGCCAAAGGAACTAAACGTGCCTGCC
This sequence comes from Methylococcaceae bacterium, assembly GCA_030699345.1. Classification (GTDB taxonomy): domain Bacteria; phylum Pseudomonadota; class Gammaproteobacteria; order Methylococcales; family Methylomonadaceae; genus JABFRC01. Next base: position 11,897 of record JAUYMX010000086.1, on the reverse strand, counting down.
GTCGAGCGCTGCGCAAACTGCTCTTTTTGCTGCAGATAGCTCATGAACAAACTGCCGCCTTTATGATTAAAGTTAAGGTCATCGACATTCAACACCCGCAAACTCAGGCTGACCTTAGCGCGGATGGGGTTGAGCGCGACATCAAAAGCTTCTTCGGTAATGCTGAAATCGGTAATCCGCACCGGCAAAATGCGATTTTTGCTCCACACAAACAAGGCAAGCGGCGTTTCCATCGGCACAATTTCCAGCTTACCGCTACCTGCCAGCATATTGTTCTTCTGCAGCTGATCGTAACTGGGATAAACAATGGTCTCCAACGCGGCGAGTTGCGGATGAAGTCCCAATTGCGTCGACTGCCCGGCACCGCCTTCCAACTGATCCGTCGCATCAATTTCAACTTCCAACTTAATCGTCTCGGTGGGAGGCCCTTTTAAGCGCAACGCTTCCGAGCGATCGCTGCTATCCGCCCCCACGCCCTTAATTTGCAAGGTACGAGACAGCGTATCGGGATTGTATTGCAAAGAAATAATGCGCTTGACCGCCGACGTCACCGGGTCTATCAGGACAATGCCGCCTTTGAGCAATTTGGGTGAATTGGGAAAACTGGTCATGGTTTATATCCTTATCAATGATCCTTTAAGGCAAACTCGACCACCACTGGCGCGTGATCAGATTCCGGGTACAACTTGTCGGTAGCAAAGCCAACCGACTCGTCGTGAAGCATTTCATTATGTACTTCGGTGCCGCGGTAGCTGCTTAACAGACCGCGAGATGCCAGAACATGATCGAGCATTTCGCCCTTGCCACGGTGATACAAACTAAAGCGGGAAGACTCAGGCACCGTTTGCTCGCAAGCGACCAATACCCGGTTACTCAATTTGGGATTATTGGTGTTTTCCACCGCCCCTCGTATGGCTTCCAACGGTACTTCGCCGACCGCGGCGTTAAAATCGCCGCACAACACAATCAGCGCTTGCTCGTCTGCATCGAAAATGGAATCGACGAAGCGCCTGGTTTCCAGGGCCTGCCCCACCCGTTTCATAGAAGAAATAAAATACCCTTCCGCCCAACCCGAAGCCGTTTTCCAAGTGTACTGATCAAGCATTTGTCCATCGACATTGGACGGTAACCTGGATTTCAAATGTAAATTAACAACATGAAGCCCACGCCCCCCGCCTAAATCCAGCTGCGCATAAAGCAATGGCCGCTCCCAGGTCACTTCCTTGGCGGTATCTTCAGGCGGCGTGGCGGTCACTTTTTTATACCAGGGCGGTTCGGCGAATTGATGCTTAATCTGCTTATGTTCAATAATCGGCAATCGACTCAAAATGACCAAATTGCGTTCTTCATAGGGCTCGCCTTTTACGGTGAGCGTACTGACGCGCTGAAAGTTTGCGTAAGAAGTATTTTCCAGTAGCTTATCCAATGCTGACAGTACCCGCGGTTGAGTACTCGTTTTTTGCCCGTTAACTTCCTGCAAGCACAACACATCGGCGCGCAACCTTTCAAGTTGCGGACGCATCACGGCTATCCGTTCCGCAAGCACATCTGGCGACTTCGGATTATCAGCAAAATTTTCCAGATTAAAGCTTGCAATGCGCATACGGCTCTCTCAGACGGTTACGTTTGTTAAGATTAATTGGGTGGCAAACAAGCTTGCACACCCTATCTGGTTTCAGGCTCATGCTTTTTGATCGAAACCACATCACTAATACAAGGGTTAATTAAACTTTGTCCTGAAGACGGCATAATGCGGTGGATTTTCCCAACCGCATCGACCCACTGTCCGTTGAATTCTTCCCGTTCACTTTGCGTTCTAATTGAGCGGGTGGAATCCAAGGGTTCTAAAAAAACGCGTGCCTCATCAGGCAAAATAATGACTGCATATTTTTTTTCAGTATCAACCTGAACACTTCCTTTAATAGGTCTGGCGATTGCGTTGTACTTACCTCTCACAATTGCAATTTCCCCGTCATATTTAACGCAATCTTGATATGAGTTAACTAACTGCATTGCTCACCTACTTGCATATTTTTATGACCCCGAATTTTTTCCCACATCTCACACTTAAGGCTTTACGCCCTCCGGTTGCACGACCAATGTTGTCCATTTCGTGCCATGCGTTCCCGTTGCGCCATGGAATTCGTGAAAAGTCTGACCTTTATTTCTAGGCCCATACATGAAAAATATCCAATCAGTGGCTCCCCAGCCCGCGGCACTTTCCAACGTGACATAATCACTGCCACTGGCCAAAACAGTGGCTGCGTAGTGGAAATTCCATGTGTCGCCTGCCGGCCCTGCAAGCGCAAAACCAGGCATGTCTTTTTCCGTACTTACCGTTAATCCTTGCCCGACACGTGGCACCGCATATTTGTTAATCCCGTATTTACGATCAAACTGATCTCTCTCAGCATCCGTCAGGGCAGCGTATCTAGCATAAGCCTCGTCCCTTGTCAGTCCCGCTCCAAACTCCTTTTTGAATAGCTCTTCCGTCCACTCTTCAGGTGTCGTTGGATTACCGCCATGATAGGTTCGAGGAGAAAGATGCTCTTCTTTTGATTTAGAAGAGGACCGACCAATAGCTGCCCCGGCCAACCCACCTGCAACTAACCCCAAAATGCCGCCGACAACCGCACCAATTGGCCCACCTGCTAAAAATCCTAGCCCAGCCCCCAGTAAGCCACCGCCTAGTGCTCCAAGAATCCCTCCCAGAGTGCCGCTGGATGATTGTTTTTTGATAACAGCGACATCTTTTCCAGCAGGTCCGCTCCCCATGATCTGCCTACAAGCATCGCCGCAATCTGAAATCAAATCAAATACACCCGCACCAGCCGCCTTTGCCGGTTCTATTTCTTTTAGTGTCATAGGGTTATTTGTATCTGGGGACATACCCGACAAGTCAACCCCACCGCCTTTGAGAACTAATTTTGCATGCGAGCCTTGGCTACTAAGACTGGCGTTAGCCTGACTAATTAGTGGTGGTATGGTCCATGCGCGTTTACTTAAGCCCGCACCCCAACCATTATCTTCGACAGCCATTTGCCCATCATCAGACACCCGTAGATCCTTGGCGCCTGGATGCTTCCAACCTTGAGAAACACCACTGGTTTGCTCAGCCGCTGAAAATGCAGTAAACCTTTGAACTACTGGTTCGTTACCCGATAAATTCTTATTTGTTTGTTGAACCACATGGGTCAACTCATGTGCGATCAACCGCTGTCCCTGTTGAGTCGCGGGGGTAAATTGACCAGCGCCAAATACAATATTATTTCCAACCGTATAAGCCTGAGCATTGACCTCCCTTGCTGATTGCTCAGCGGCTCCGCCAAGATGGACACGCACCTGAGAAAAATCATGGCCGAAACGCGATTCCATGTCTTGCTGCAAAGGCTTATCCAATGGTCTGCCAAAGCCGCCTAAAACTTGATTTACACTGCTTGGAGCATTTTCCGGCTGTATATCTGATACCTGGTTTGAAACACGCTGAATAGTTGGAGTTGATGAATTAACCACAGGATTTACCGATGCAGCCATTATCTGATCAGCAACCCGGTCGGCTTCCTGCTCCAGCGGATCATTACTCGCGCCGATAGTCAGCTTGCGTTGCAAAACTGTCTTCTTCGCACATTCCGCACACTCGCCGCCTGCAACCGTGTGATTGCCGCACGCGCATTTGCGTTGGAGCTTACCTTGAGAAGATGGCAAAAAAGATGAAGTTTTGGCTTGTTGAGCGGCGGCTTTATTCATGACCGATGCCTCCATATACTGATTGGGCGATTTGCTTACCCAGTTGCTTCGGATTGTTGCCGGTTAATTGCACGTCGGTTGCCGATAGTTTCGGCATGGACACACCTTCAATAAAATTGGCTGCCAAGCCGTTTTGGGTGAGCAATCGGGTCAATTCAACGGTTAAGCTGGCTTGCAGCAAATGTCGCTGGTCGGGGGCGATATTAACGCCGTCTAAAATCAGTCGTTCAATGTGCAGGTTGATGTTCATGATTTGGCTCCAACGACGTCCAGAATTCGAAATTCGGCTTCGTTTACCGGTTTATCCAGTTTGCGTAATTCACTGCGAATAGCATCAAAAATTAACGGCAGGCTGACTTTAGCGTCTGGGTCTAGCTGTGCGGCGGCAAGAAAAGCCGCGTTTAAAGCGATGTTTTGGATGCTGCCGCCCGTTAAATTAAAGCGGGCCAAACGCTCGTAATCCAGTTCAACGACCTTGGGCACGTCACTTGGAAATACTTTTCGCCACATTTCTTTACGCTCCGGCAAACCGGGAAACGGAAAGTTGACGATAAAGCGCAAGCGCCGCATGAAGGCTTGATCGAGCGAGCTTTTCATATTGGTCGCCAATATTGCCAAGCCCCGATAGGCTTCGATGCGTTGCAGCAAGTAGTTAATTTCGATGTTGGCGTAACGGTCGTGACTGTCTTTGACTTCGCTACGTTTGCCGAACAACGCGTCGGCTTCGTCGAAAAACAGCACCGCACCACCATCTTCGGCCGCGTCGAATAACCTGCGGAGATTTTTCTCGGTTTCGCCGATGTATTTACTGACTACCGATGACAAATCGATACGGTAAAGATTCAGTTGCAAGGCATTGGCAAGCACTTCGGCGGCCATGGTTTTACCGGTGCCGCTTTCGCCTGCAAACAACACGCTAAGCCCCAGCCCGCGGTTCATTTTGGCAAGAAAGCCCCAGTCGTTATAGACCTTGCCGCGCTGATCGACCTGATCGACGATTTGCTGCAATAACGCTAATGATTCTTTAGGCAGCACCAGATTTTGCCAGGTGGCTTTGGCGTCAATACGTTGCGCCAGCTGGTCCAGGCTGGGCGTGGTTTTAAGCAGGCAGGCTTGCCACAAGCGCGTTGGCAAACTGTCCTGCTTAGCCGTGCTGTCTGCCAGTTCGATACGGGCGATTTGCTGAATCGCGAGCAAATCCAGATTGAACTGCCCGGCCAAGCGCGCCGCGATAGTATTTTCGTTGGCTCCCAATGCGGCGTTCCAGGCTAATTGCTGTTCGGCCGATGTGGGTTTGCTGATCTCCAAACTCCAGCCGCCCAGTTCGGCGCGGATGTCTCGCGTAGCAATAATCACAATACCGCCTGCGCTTTTCACTAAGCGCTGCACTGCCACGGCATGGGCGGTAGCTTCTTCAAGCCCATGCGCATCAAGATAGAGCACTATCGGCAGCAGCTGACGCTCACGTCCCCACAACCGGATCAGATTTTCCAATTCCGCGGTTTGCGCCGGCAAGGTGTCAACGGCAACATTTATTATCTGCAAGCCAACGTCAGCAAGCGCCTGGCTTGCCACCGCTTGTTTTGCCGTCGCATCGGTACCGGCCAGTTGAATAATTAGCGAGCGCTGTCCGGCATCGGTTTGCTTAGTCACCAAATAGTGCCGCAGTATTTCCGCCGCCAGCCGCTGCGATGGTGCCAGCGCGTCTTCATCTTGAGCGGTGGCTTCGATAGTGGTGATAAACGGCATCAGCCTATCGTCGACGATGTGTTTGGGTTCAATGATGTAGTTAACAATGCGCTCATCGACACGCAAGGCGCTGGTGGTCAGCGGCTCTGCACCGGGTTGGTTAATTTCCAGCAAGCGCCAGTAGCGCAATGGCCGCTCGGCGGAAATTGCATCCCATTTATGCTCGTCGAATATATGCGCGGCCAAGGCAAAGGTGGGATACGGTTTGCCGTGGGCTTTTGCGCACAATGCGGCGGTTGCCCCATCCAACTCCATGGCAACGCATAACAACAGCACCTCGCGTTCAAAGCGTGTCAGTCCGAGTTGTTGACTAAGAATAATTAGTGCTGGCGGTGGATTGGCAGCTTCGGCGCTAGCCATGCGTTCGGCGGCCAATGCCAATACGGCGGTTTTGGCTGACTCATCCGGCTGAATTGCGGCCTCGTCTGTATTGGGTTTAAACCAATGAGTTTTAACCGGCTCAGGAATTTTTACCGGTGCTGCCGAATCAATTTGTCTTTGCAGGCGCAGCTGCACCCAGTGAATGGCATCACGCAAATAATCATCATTGCTTTGCAACCATTGCTCGCGCTCGTTCATACGATGGTCACCTGCTGATTATCGGCAAATACCGGCGGTAACGGCTTACCGTCGCTATCGTAGGTGCGTGCAAACGGCATGCTGTCAACGCCGTCGATACGCAAGCGTAGCGGCAGATCGGTGACAACCGGGGCGTTGGCTATAACAAATACCAAGGTATCGGTATTGGTGGTATGAGCATTGGCAATGACTTCGCGATCGGGTAATAACAAGGTTGCCGTTTGCTCTATTAGCACCTGCGGAGAACAGGTCAGTGTCAATGTTGCATTGGTACCGACCCGGGCAATGGGGTTAGGTGGTGCAATGGCATTGATGCGCGGCGCCAAACCTAATAGCTTGTCGTTACTGTGATGCTCTTCAGCACCTCGGGTAACTCTAACAGCCACACTATAAAGACCCGTGCGCCAAGCTGTTTGCGCGGCGGAATCAGCCGGTAATGTTAGTTTAATGCTGCTTTTAGTGCGATCTGCCGGCAGTACCGGAATACTTATCGGTGCTAAGAACAGCGGATGCCCAGGCTCGGCATAGCGAGTATGTTTAAACTCTACGCGCACACTATCGCCAGCCAAATTCTGCCCTTGTAAAATCAATTGCAAACCCAATTCTGCGCGTGGGTATGAGCTCGGCAATGGCTCAATACCGGCATCTTCAACCGGACCGATATGAATACTTTCCAGCAACGGAAATAGTGACACCACATTAGCCGCGGCATCGACACCGCGATCGTCTTTGCCCCTACTGAGCACCGGCAATGCTGTCTTGGCTGGTTTGGTGCTTTGAATCAGCACCACGGATACCTGGTAAGCCATCGACTGACGATAACGTGCCTGCATCGCGGTCCACAGTTTAGAAAGCTCTTCGGTAGTCAGGTAATGCGGGGTTATTTTTATTTGTTCAATTTGATCGGCCAAATCCAACGCCGATAAATTACCAAATGTCGACGGCAGTAATCCTGTGCCTACCGGTGCGGGCGAACCTAATGCGGCACGAATATCCCTGCGTGACAGCACGGGCGTTTCATGGAAAATTTGCAGCGCATAACCCAGCAATATCTCGGCGTTAAAATCCTGGGCGCCATAAGCCGTCAATAGATAGTGCAGATCAAGCGCCAGCGGCGGATTACTCACACGCTCGCCGCTACTGTCGCGCGACGGCAATCCGGCGTTGCGCCAGCCTTGATTGGGTGTGACTTGATACAAAAACAAATTCAGCTGATTCGGCTCTTGCGTGCCGGTGGTGATTCGATCCGGCGGCACCGCAGTCACGGAAAAACTACCCACGGTAGCCAGATCATGATCAATCAAGCCGTTATTGAGCACGTCTTTTAACACCGCAGTAACACCGGCAATGGCTAGCGGCCCGCTCATGACTTGCTCCCGTTACGTTGTTTTAGATAGTCGTCCAGGCTCATGGTGGTGGAGACTGCGCGCGGTTTTGCTGTCGGTTTGTCAGGCGTTTGGGTCGCGCGAATTTCGATACGGCCGATAGTGACTTGGATAGTCGGCTCGGGTGCTTCGACCTGCTCCGCCGGCGTTGATGCCGCTTGAGTAGATTGAGCCGGTACCGGTGCTGCAGCTAGTTGCTCAGAACGCACAGTAATGCTAGCCGGTTTAACCGGTAAAGGCCGCGGCATGTCTTCCCAGCGTTTAACTTCTTGAAAGCTGTCGGCGGCGACCTCCTGGCGAATAAACTCGCTATGCGTAGTAACGAATAATTGCTCTTGTGAGCGCTCAATCGTATTTAAAGTTTGCGCTGTCTGCGCAGATTGGAAGGGCTGCTTAACCGCTTCAGCAGACTGGGCAATGGGTTTGGCTTGGGTATTAATCGGCTTGAACAAATCCATTGGCGGCCAAGCCTGCTCCAGCAGGGCATCCGGCACTTTGGGAGCCTGATTTATACTCGCTTTTACACTTGCGGCGGGTTTTGCACGATTACCTTGCTTTTGCCCGCCATCAACTTGGGTCTTTACCTGCAAGAAAGTTGGCATGACCGACTTGATCAATGCATCTATTGGTGCTTGTGTCTCTAAAATATCTGGAGTATGCGCAGTAGATAACGTTTCATTCTCCTTCATGTGCTGGTTTTCACCGGTCTTGCCAAGTGAACCTATATTCTCCCCATCACCCGACGCTTCAAACCGACTTGTCAGCCGTGGCTGCACCGGCTCCACTTGATTAAGTGTCAATGCGGCAAGATGGTTGAGGTATCTGCTCATTGCAACACCCGCTCCAGATAATATCGACGCCGTGCTGCACTCATTGCCAAAATATCGGCTTCACGCCAACTGTAGGCTTGCGCTAACAGATGCACTTCATTCAACACGCGTTGCGCCCAGGCGTTAATTTCAGTCCACAAAAATGAAGCAATATCAAAAGGTGCCAACCAACTGTGCAGACACTCTGGACAACATAAATCCAGCTCAACATCGGCTTGAGGATCGGCCGCCGACATAGTCGCTTCAATTTTGTTTAGAACCTCTTCGGGCAAGGTATCCACAGGACACTCCTGGCCTTCATAAGTCGCCGACAACAAGCAGCGTTCAAAAAACACACTACGTGCGGCATCCAAGCTATCGACAGCTTCAATGTGCAGCAAATCTTGGCTGTCAGGCAGGCGAAACTGCAATTCAAACCCTTCTACGGCCAGCGCAAACGGCTGATGCTGTAGGGTATTCTGCTCGACGCAAATATCCGCGACATCTAAGCCCACTTCCAGTTGCTCGTTACAAAACGGGCATTTCGCGACAATGTTCAACTGCGGCCCGAACAACAACTCACGCAATTTGAGCGCCAAGCCATCGCGTTGACCGATAGGTAAGCTCAGCAATTGTGCGTCGGACAATTCGGGATACACCGTTGCCAGTAACGTCAATACACGGCGAGTCATCGACTGCGACGCGCCGCGTTCCCACGCCGCCAATAAATCTGCAGTCGAAATGCTAGCCATGGCTATTGCGGCTCGGTAAAGGTAGCTTCAGCAGGTTCAGTCACGTCGTAATCCCGCTCCCAACCCTCGTTTTCCAGCTTGATATGTTGAATCGCCACCGCATTGGCTTTGGCATCCAAATCAGGCAAAGCCTGAAATTCGGATACCCAGCAACGAAACAGCTTGTAAGCCACCGCTAATTGACCGGCTTCGTTGTAAAGCTCGATGATGATGTCTTTGCGAAAATCCTTTAGCGACACTTCTGATCCGAGCCCGGAACCGAAATTCCACACTTTGTTCGCCCACTGCTCAAAATCCTTATCGTGGGTAACGCCGCGCTCCAAACTAATCGCCTCGAACTCGGTACGTCCCGGTGATTTCCGGCTACTGCTGGGATCGCCGCCTTCACGGTGTTTAACCACTTCGGTGGTCCGCTTTAATGCGCCCACTTTACTGACGCCCGCCACATATTTGCCATCCCATTTAACGCGAAACTTGAAGTTTTTATAGGGATCGAATCGTTGTGCATTAACGCTAAACTGTGCCATGACGCGTGCTCCTTAAACTTCAATTTGCCCAGCAATTTGCTGGAGCTTGATGACGACAAATTCGGCCGGCTTTAATGGTGCAAAGCCGACCACAATGTTGACAATGCCGGAATTGATGTCGGTTTGATTAGTCGTTTCCTTATCGCACTTGACGAAGTAAGCATCCCTTGGCGTACTGCCTTGAAAAGCGCCCTGGCGAAACAAGTTATGCAAAAACGCCCCGATATTTAGCCGAATTTGCGCCCATAACGGTTCGTCGTTAGGCTCAAATACCACCCACTTGGTACCGCGATACAGGCTTTCTTCGATAAACAAGGCGGTGCGCCGCACGGGTATATATTTCCATTCATCGGCTAATTGATCAGCACCACGCAGGGTTCGGGATCCCCAGACAATGCGGCCTATCACTGGAAATGCTCGTAAACAGTTGATGCCGAGCGGATTGAGTTCGCCGTTTTCGGCATCGGTGAGATTAACGCTGAGTTGCGGCACGCCTGACAGAATCGCCTCTAAGCCTGCCGGAGCTTTCCAAACGCCGCGCTGGGTATCGGTTCTGGCGAAGATACCGGCCACCGCACCACTGGGTACAAATTCTTCGATTTGATTATCGCGCAACGGATTCGGCTGTTTGAGACGCGGGAAAAACAACGCGGCATTTTTGCTGGCGATACCGGGGTAACTGTCTTCGGCCTTGGTAAAATCATCGCGCGCCTTATCTTTTGTCGTCCAGCTGCTGTGTGGATCAACCAATAATAAAGCCCGCCGTTCTTGGCAATAGGCATCAGCGGCAGCGAGTAGGTTAAGTTCCACATCAAATTTGCCGTCCTTATCGCTATCTTTATAAGGCGGAATCACCAACAGATTAAAAAGATCAGCTTGTTCGAGTGCGTGCAGGCCTTTTTTATTCTTCTTACTACTTGTCGGAAGAAAATCATTGATGCTTAGAGATGAACCATCCGAAACAGCCTCGGCCTGCGCTTTTTTGGCAGCATCTAAAAGAGCTTTAGTCTCTTTTTCTGCGGTTTTTGCATTATCGATGTCTGTTTGCGATGCGCCACTGTTCTGTTTGTTTTCCCGGTCCGCTTTGGCTCGCAGGTATTTGTTTTGAGCTTGGGTGACAACGTCTTGAGTTAGCGGCCATGAGGTATTTTGGGCGCTAACCACTGCGGCCTTTTTAGTAGCATTAGTTGGGTCTGCAGCCAGCGCGACATTAGCCGCCGTTAATGCATCGATAGCTGCCTTAATCGCGGCAAGATCCGGCAGCGCAGTTGGCGGCCAGTTGCCATCCCAGACAACGAGCTTGGATTCACTAGCCAACACTTTATCGATACGCCGTGGGCCATCAATAACCGACAAATTCAGATACCGCTCAAAACTGCCGCCCGGTGCGGTATCGGTCACCGTCAGGTTGAATAGCGTATCATCCGAGATATTGTTACGATCGATACTGGCACGCAAATTAGCCCCCCAGCCGCCTTCATAAAGCGCTTCCAGTTTAATCCCGCCGACACTGAGTTTGGCTTTGGCATAAGCCGCAGCACCGGCAACGGCAGTCTCTGCCGCTTTTTTAACGGTGTCTTTATCGGCACCCGCCCTGGCAGCTTCCTTCTCAGCGGCAACCGCCACCTTGTCGGCGGCAGTCTTTTCAGGATCAGTAGTAAAACTATTCGCTTTAACTCTTGCTGCCGCGGCCGCCGCGGCAGCATCGGTGCCGGTCGCCGCATCGGCAACGGCCTGCGCGGCAGCTTGTGCAGCGCTACGCGCCGTTTCGTCAGCAAAATCACTGTGAAACAGCCTGACAATAAGCGCCTGGCTACCGCCGTTGAGATAAAAATCGCGAACCGCGAAGCCAAGCGTACTGTCGAGCCACAAGCCGCCAAAAATCTGCTCAAAGTCGGAGAAATTGTTGATTGTTTTTGCTTCGTTGGTTGGTCCGCGCGGGGCTCGACCGATAAATGCGGTGATAGACGTCGCCACACCTGTAATAGTGCGGACTCCACAGGAAATCTCTTCGATATAAACGCCGGGATAGGAGAGTGTTGCAGGCATGACGTGCTCCTCTTAACTACGACATGACACGAAATGACATAGTCACACGGACATTTAATCGTTTGTGTCGAAACAGGCTGCTACCGGCAGAACATCAACATCGATCAAGCCTTGCAAGCCAACCAAAATAAAAAATCATCCTCCCTGAAAGATAAATAATTTTTGTAACTATTCAGTCTCTTGATCGAGCCGTCATGCGTAGGCTGGATAAGCGCTAGCGCATCCGGCAAATGCGGTGGATGCGCGTTGCTTATCCACCCTACACAATAAACGCATAGCCTCTCTCAGATTAAAGACTGA
>JAUYMX010000075.1 GCA_030699345.1 Methylococcaceae bacterium | reverse complement strand
GCAGGGCCAGGGATGGCCCTTCGAAAACCCTCGCCAAAAGCGAGAAGCGCAGGAAATTGGCGGAATCCGGGTCGCCTTTTCTTTGGATACTTTCTTTTGGCGAAGCAAAAGAAAGTAGCTCGCCTGTCGGTGCGAGAACCGACATTAAAACAATCCGTCGCGATAGCGACACTAGTTACTAAAAACCATAGGAAAAACAACAATGTATACCGTAGCCGTAACCCGTGACTTTATCGCTAATCATTATTTAATTGGCGGCGATTGGGGCAGTGAAAATTTTCCTCACGCGCATCATTATGTGGCTGAAGTCAGCATTGAAGCCGAGCAGCTGGATCAACATGGTTACCTGGTGGACATCGTCGCCATTGAAGCCGCACTGGATACCATTGTCGGCAACTTTCGCGACCAGCTGCTTAACGACAAACCCGAATTTGCCGGACTTAATCCCAGCATCGAACATTTCAGCCGCATAATTTGCGAACAATTACTCGCCGCGATTAATCCGCCCGGCACCGGCACACTGCGTATCAAACTTTGGGAAAATGCCACTTGCTGGGCGGGCTACCGTAAAGAATTCGTATAGCTCAATCAATGTGGAATTACCGGGTGGGAGCGACGCCTACGTCGCGATTTGAAGCCTTCCGTCGCGACGTAGGCGTCGCTCCCACAGGATGCTTTCACAGCAACCAATGGATGCTGAATAGTTACAAGAATTCTAAGATAAACCGATGCGCATTGGCCTGTTGATATATGGCGAGATGGAGACATTAAGTGGCGGTTATTTGTACAACCGCAAACTGGTGTCTTATCTGCGCAGCCAGGGCGAACAGGTGGAAATTATCAGCCTGCCGCCGCGCAGCTACTGGCGGCATTTGGGTGATAATTTCAGCAAGCGCTGCCTGCAGCTTATCGCCGCCGCCAACATTGACATACTGGTTGAGGATGCCATGGTGCATCCTTCGGTGGTTTTGCTGAATCGACGAATAAGTCGGCAAATCAACATACCCGTGGTCACCTTGGTGCATTTGCTGACCAGTTTCGATCATCATCCTTGCTACAGCGCCTGGCTTTTCCGCACCATCGAGCGGCGTTATCTACAGTCTGTGTCGGGAATAATCGCTAACAGCCAAACCACGTTGATGCAGATTCGCGAATTACTCAACGACCGGTTGCCGCCCCACTGCCTTGCTGTACCGGCGGGCGATAATTTTCCCGAAGTAAGCATCAAGATCGACGTTATCAGCCAGCGCGCCCTGACAACTGGTCCCTTGCAAATCTTGGTCGTTGGTAATGTTATCCGTCGCAAGGGCTTGCACGTGCTGATCCAAGCCCTGCGCCAACTTCCAGCGGAAGATTTTCAAGTGACAGTGGCGGGGCGACTGGATATGGAGCCGGACTATGTAAAGCAAATTCAAACGCTTATTGAGTCTTCGCATTTACAAAAACGGGTGTGTTTAAAAGGTCCGGTACAAGGCCAGGCGCTTGCCGAACTGTACCGGCAACATCATCTAATGGTGCTGCCTTCTGCTTATGAAAGCTATGGGATCGTCTATGTGGAAGCTCAACAATTTGGCCTGCCGGTTATCGGCACTACGGCAGGCGCGGCCAAAGAAATTATCAACCACGGTGACAATGGCTACCTGATACCCCCAGAAGATCAGCATGCCTTGGCCGAGCTGCTGCAAACATTGCATCGTGACCGCCGACTGTTGCTGCAATTGAGCCGAAATGCACTAGCGGCCTCTGCTCAGCAGCCCAACTGGAACCAGAGTTGTGAAATCATCCGGCAATATTTATATGCCCGATTACATTGAGCTTGACCGGCTGATTCAATCTTATCGAATGAGCAAAACTATCCGTGTCGCAACCAGCGCACACTGCGATAACCGTAGTAACTGATATACAAATAACACAGCAGTGGAATGAAAAAGGCATGTTGAATGCCAATGTGATCGGCAAATACGCCTTGCAGCAACGGCAAAATTGCACCGCCGACAATCGCGGCACAAAGAATGCCCGAACCTTGACCGGTATGTCTGCCCAAGCCGGTTAAGGCCAGGGAAAAAATGGTCGGAAACATAATCGAGTTACACAATCCGACCGCCAGGATAGTCACCATCGCAAAATGACCACTGCCGAGCATGGTCGCTAATACCAAACATACCGCGAGCAACGCATTAAACGCCAATACTTTGCCGGGATGAATTTTTTGCATCACTGCCGCGCCGGCAAAACGGCCAACCATCGCCCCGCCCCAGTAAAACGATACATATTTACCCGCTTCTTGTTCCGGCAATCCGGCGATGCTTGGTTCACCAAGAAAACTCACCAAAAAGCTGCCGATAGACACTTCACCACCGACATACACAAAAATTGCCACGGCACCCAATACCAAATGCGAATACTGCCAGGCACTAGAGCGATCGTCTTCAGCAATTTCTGAATCTTGTTGGGTTTCAGCGTTTATTTTGGGCAGTTTAAGCACAGCAAAAATAGCTGCCATAAAAAACAATACTGCGGCCAAACACAGATAAGGATTTTGCACGGCCGCGGCTTCTGCAGCTTGATAAATCGATAACTCTTCGACATTCAGCAGTTTGATTTCATCAGCGCTTTTGACTGCGGTAGACAATATCAACAGTGACCCGAAATACGGCGCCAGCGTGGTACCTAAGGAATTAAATGCTTGGGTAAGAGTCAGTCGACTGGACGCCGTTTCCGCGTCGCCAAGTACCGTCACATAAGGATTGGCAGACACTTGCAATAAAGTAATCCCAGACGCCAGTACAAAAAAAGCAGTCAAAAACAGCGGATAGGAATGTAAAGCCGCCGCCGGATAAAACAACAAACACGCAGTCCCAGCTACCGCTAAACCGACAATAATCCCGCCTTTGTAATCAATCTTTTCCACCAAATAACCGCTGGGCACTGACATCACAAAATAAGCAGTGAAGAAACAAAATTGGATCAACATTGCTTCGGTGTAACTCAAGGTAAACACCGCTTTTAAATGCGGTACCAAAATGTCATTTAAGGCAGTAATAAACCCCCAACTAAAACACAGGGAGGTCAAGACGCTCAGCGAGCCTAAATAAGACTTTTGGTTGGAATCAGTCATTAATTTTTACCTTGGATGTGCTTAATTTTTCACAACGTGGAAGTGAGCCGTTTCGTTACCGACCATGACCTTAAATTCACCAGGTTCGACAACGCGCTTCATATCGATGCCGATGAACGACAAGTCATCTGGCGTTAAGGTAAATTGCAACGTTTGTTGCTGTCCTGGTTGTAACTCGACCTTTTTAAACGCCTTCAATTGTTTGACAGGACGCGTCACTGAAGCCGCTACATCATTTAGATAGACCAGCACCGCCTCTTTGCCGGTTAAGCCGCCGGTATTTTTAACGTTAACGCTGACATTGATATTCTCGCCGAGCGCAATCTTGTCTTTGCTCAATGCTAAGCCGTTAGTTTCAAAAGTCGTATAACTCAAGCCGTGACCGAATCCATACAGCGGCTGATACTGATTAAATTCAAATGCTTCAATCGGCTTGTGATCGTACATCACCACATCATTGGTATGGCGCGGATAAGAGATTGGCAATTTGCCACTCGGATTGACATCGCCGAACAGAATATCCGCCAACGCCTGGCCGCCTTCCATGCCCGGCAAGAAGCCCAGCACCACAGCCTGCGCATTGTCAGCGATTTCGGTAATAATTCTGGGGCGTCCGCCCAAGGTCACCAAAATCACCGGCTTACCGATAGCAAGTAAGGCTTTGGCTAGATTGAATTGGTTTTGATCAAGATTAAGCGTATCAATATTGCCAGGTGTTTCGGTATAAGTTTTTTCACCGAGCGCCAAGACCACCACATCGTGATTACGAGCTTCACTGACCGCTTGTTCAACATTGATTTCGTCAGCAAAGGCATTGCCGCCCACATAGGTGACTTTGCCGGTGGTTTTTTTCTGAATGGCTTTAAATAAGGTCAGTTTATCTTGCGGATAAAGATGTTCGCTGGCGCCTTGCCAGGTCAAGGTCCAGCCGCCGTTCATTACACTGAGTAAATTGGCGGTAGGCCCGGTCACCAGCACACTGGCTTGCTTTTTTAACGGCAGGAGATGGTTATCGTTTTTCGCCAGCACAATCGATTCTTGAGCGGCCTGACGATTAATCGCATTGGCTTCTTTAGTAGAAAAATTGCCTGCAACTGCCAAAGTCGGCTCGGTGCGCTCGAATAAACCACTTTGATATTTGACCCGCAAAATTCTCGACACCGCTTCATCAATACGCGCTACAGGCACTTCGCCGGTTTTAACCAAATCGAGCAACAAGTCGTAAAACGAGTAATCGAACGGCACCATGCTCATATCGATACCCGCCATCACCGCAATTTTTACCGCTTCGCGTGGCGATGCCGCCATTTTGTCACGACTATAAAGTC
>JAUYMX010000069.1 GCA_030699345.1 Methylococcaceae bacterium | reverse complement strand
TACTTTATTCCGCAGACGCCGATTGCTGATTATGATGAACTTGATCGCCGCATGCGCAGCGGTGAACTGAGTTTGGCACTGGAAATACCGCCAAATTTCGCTCGAGATTTAGAACGCGGCGACCAGGTTAAAATTGGCGCCTGGGTTGACGGTGCGATGCCATCGCGTGCTGAAAATGTTATCGGCTACCTACAAGCCATGCATCAGGGCTGGCTGCTGGAGATGGCGCGAAGCCGGGCAACGAGCCGAGTATCTGCCGGGCTGATGACCATCGAAACCCGCTTTCGTTACAATCCTGACGTAAAAAGCTTGCCAGCAATGGTACCTGCGATCATCCCGATTTTGCTGATGCTGATTCCGGCCATGCTCAGCGCCCTCAGCGTCGTACGTGAAAAAGAACTCGGCTCCATCCTCAATCTCTACGTCACGCCAGTCACCAAGTTGGAATTTTTAGTGGGCAAACAGCTGCCTTATATTGCGGTGGGCATGGTTAACTTTTTTTTGCTGTGCGCGCTGGCCATTTTCGTTTTCGGGGTTCCATTCAAAGGCGGTTTCTTACTACTAACCCTAGCTGCACTGCTTTACGTAACGGCCTCTACCGGCATCGGGTTATTGATCTCCACCCTTACCCAAAGCCAAATCGCTGCGATTTTCGCGACATTTTTAGCGACGTTCATACCGTCCACACGTTTTTCCGGAATGATCGACCCGGTCTCTTCGCTGGAAGGCGGCGCACGTTTAATGGGCGAAATCTTTCCCGGCTCATATTTTCTGACCATCTGCCGAGGCACCTTTTCAAAAGCATTGGGTTTTGCAGAGCTCAGTCCGTCGCTGTTGCCAATCGCCATCGCCATTCCGGTGATTGTGGGGCTGAGTGTGCTGCTGCTAAAGAAACAGGAGCGTTAAACTCCCGTATACCGCGCCGAGCACTGGCGTTGGCATCGGGAATAGCCCATATAGGGGCACGGCAAGGATGCCGTGCGTTGACGATGGGGCAGGAGCCCCATTTGGCAACCCCCGATGCCAACGGCAGCGCGCAGGAAATAAGCGGTATCCGGGCGGCCTTTTCTTTGGATACTTTCTTTTGGCCGCGCAAAAGAAAGTATCTCGCCTTCGGGTGCGAGAACCCGTTTAAATTTACATCGCTTGCGACTCTATAATTTTTAAATCATAACTACGTCACAACAATTAATCATGCAAACTCTACTCAACAATTTTTATCTCGGGGTGAAGGAGTTACGCAGCCTTGGCCGCGACACCATGATGCTGGTGATGATCGTGTTCTCGTTTACCAGCCAGGTTTACCTGTTCGCTACGGGCCTGCCCGAATCCCTACACAATGCACCCATTGCCATTGTCGACGAAGAACGCTCGCAATTATCAACTCGTTTAGTCAACGCCTTTTACCCGCCGCATTTTTTGACGCCGGTGATCATCGATCAATACGCCACCGACCCCGGCTTGGATGTTGGTTTGTACACCTTTGTTGTCGACATCCCCGTTAATTTCCAGCGTGATGTG
>JAUYMX010000066.1 GCA_030699345.1 Methylococcaceae bacterium | reverse complement strand
GTTTGGCGTCAAGCTGTTCCAGTAAAAGGTGTGATTCCATACTTGCGCGGCGTTATTAAAAATACCGCCGGAAGATTTTTTAACGATTTCTTCTAATGACAAGCCTTCAAACTCAGTGCCGACAATCAAGTTATTCAGATTGGTGACGTAAGTTTGGTGATGTTTGCCGTAATGATATTCCAGTGTTTCAGCTGAGATATGCGGTGCCAAAGCGTCTTTGGCGTAAGGTAATGCAGGAAGTTCGAAAGCCATTTGATTCTCCTAAATAAAACACCCAAAAAATCTGCGCCGGACATTCGGCATCAGAAGTTAAAAACCAAGTAATTCAATACACTATTACTTTAGCACTGCCTAACAATTAAATAAAGCCACCTATCAACGTTATCTATATAAGTGAAATACAACGACTGTCTACATCCGTGGATACAGTTCACTTATAATCCCCGCTCTTAATTAAAGAGGATGATGTCATGACCCACAAAACCAATGCACCGATTGCTGTTGAAGTAATCGCCGGTGAAAAATATGCCTGGTGCAGCTGCGGCTTAAGCGCCACGATGCCGTTATGCGATGGCGCCCACAAAATCGCTGAAACCGAAAAGCGTTCGTTAAAATTCTTTCCAGAAGAAAGCGGCACTGTGATGCTCTGCGCTTGCACCAAAACTCAAAATCCACCCTACTGCGATGGCAGTCATTGCCAATAATCTGACCAGAAATCATCATGGCCATTGAAATAGAACACAAATTTCTGCTTGTTAACGACGACTGGCGCCAGCATATCGACCACTCGGTCAACTATTGCCAAGGCTATTTAAACTCCCAACCGACCAGCTCGATTCGCGTCAGAATCAGCGATAACCAAGCTTGGTTGAATATCAAAAGCGCCACAATCGGTAGCCAACGGCATGAATATGAATACCCAATTCCATTGACTGACGCCCAGGAAATATTAGCCAACCTGTGCCGAAAGCCTCTAATCGAAAAGATTCGTCACTTCGTAACCCATGACGGCAATCTCTGGGAAATCGACGAATTTTCCGGCGACAACCAAGGCCTAATCGTTGCGGAAATTGAGCTATCTGAAGTTGGTCAACACTTCTTAAAACCAGACTGGGCAGGTCAAGATGTAACCGACGATTTGCGTTATTACAACAACAATCTAGCAATCCATCCTTATTCAGAATGGCGTTAATTTTAAGTTTTTCATAGACATATTGTAATGTCGTGAATTTTATTTTATATTCGCGACATGAAGATTTTATTTTTTGTTGTTTTCTTGCTACTTTCAAACATCGGCTACGCGGAGAATCTTAATGACGCTCTTGATCGTATTGAATCCGAGTGGGCAATCGTTTACTACAAAACACCTCAAACACAACAAGCAGAAGCTTACACACAACTCTTAAATAAAGCCGTTACTCTTGCCAAGCAACATCCTAACGCTGCCGAACCCTTATTCTGGCAAGCCTTGGTAAAGTCCTCACATGCGGCACATCTGGATGCTTTTTCGGCATTAACCGCCATTAAGGAATCCAGAGAATTACTAACCAGAGTCATCACAATCAACCCTACCGCAATGAACGGCTCGGCCCACGTGACACTAGGTACCTTATATTACATGGTACCTAAATGGCCGATTGCGTTTGGTGATAATGATGAGGCAAAAAAATTATTGGAGACGGCGCTTGCCATCAACCCCAATGGCATAGACTGCAATTATTTTTATGGGGAGTTCCTGCTCCAGAGCAATAATCTAAAAGCTGCCAGCCAATACTTCGAGCGAGCCATTGCCGCCCCCATTCGTAAAGAACAGGCCTTTGCGGACAACCAACTTAAAGCAGAGGCCAAGCTGGCACTGCAAAATACTAAAGATCGTAAAATTGGCAGTGAACGAAATATTTTTTTATCCCTATTTAATTCTGCTGAAGCGGAATAGATGCTTGTCCCTAGATAAATTTATCACTCCTCAAACAGCTATACCAATCCCAATAAATTCATATTTTATTGTTTCTTAGCTGGTTGAAGGCTAGCTCAACGTTAAGGATTAACCGTTCGCCCTGAGCCTGTCGAAGGGTGAATG
>JAUYMX010000060.1 GCA_030699345.1 Methylococcaceae bacterium | reverse complement strand
GCCTGTTTTATTTGAGTAATGTCCGTGACCAGTACGTAAAAGCCATTTACTGAATTGTTATCAATATCGGGGATATAAGAGGCTAATGTAAAATGCACTTTTCCCGATGGATCGGTGATGGCCCGTTCAAAGAGTTGGGGTTCGCCATTCAGTACTTTCTCAATGTAAGTTAAATTAAGGTTATATAACTGTTCGCCAATGACTTCACGAATATGTTTACCTTTGATATTAACCGGGTCAATACCGAACATTTCAATATAGGCATTGTTACCAAATTCGTTAATTAACTGGGCATTCCAATAGCCAATCAGTGCGGGCATGTTGTTGAGAACAAGATTTAATCGGCGCTCACTATTGAGTAATGATGTTTCGGTGGCTATTTGTTCAGAAATATTATTGTGGATAACCATCGCATGCCGGGATCCCAAATAATCTAAGGGCACAACATGCATTTGAAACCAAATGTTTTCGGTCAAGCTATGACATGGATATTGACTAATAAATTCATCTTTGATGCCAGAAATGACGTCGTTAATGCCTTGCGCAATCAAGTTGGCGTTTGGGCTTTGCTCGACCCGGGCTTGCTCGCAATAATCAACATAGTTGTGTCCAACTCCGTAGTGAGTCATAGCAAAATTGTTGCTATCAGCAAACCGCTTCCATGCTTGATTTACGTAGGTAATGTTACCCAAGGTATCTAGGATAGTAAGCGGTGACGGCAATGCTTCAAGTGCAGAGCCAAGCAAGTTAAACGGCATGTTAAATAATATTCCCAGAGATGCGTACTTATTGATTTTCAATGTTTTGAGGTTATTTTCATTGAAAACGTGTTCACAATTCAATCAATAGTATCTCTATCTTGCCCCGGTGACCCTGGTTTTTAAATGTTCCGCGAGTCGCTTCATCGCCGAAGAAGCGTCCTCAGACAACAGGTGAACATTAATAATGCTAGGCATAGATTGGTTTTGCAGGGCATTAATAAGAGCGGTTTCAAATTCTTCTTCTGTGGTGGCATCGAAGCCATTTAACGGACCGAAGACTTCCCCCAGCCGGTCAAAGCGCCAGGGGCTAATATTATTGAACGGGCCTTCAAGAATGAAGCGCTCAGTGCTGTAACCGGAATTGTTAAAAACGATCACAATCGGATTTAGGCCAAGATGTGCGTGCGTTGACAGTTCGGTGCCGGTCATTTGAAAAGCGCCATCACCGACCAGAATCAGTGCGCGATGATCCGGACGGGCGATTTGCGCACCCAGGGCCGCGGGGACTGCAAACCCCATGGTCGCGTAGTAACTGGAAGCCAAAAATTCGCTTTGTTCGTGTACCCGTAAATCAATGGCTGCAAACAGGCAATCGCCGACATCACAAACCACCATCATTTCTGGGCTAAGTGCCTGATTGAGACGTTCGATTAAGCGGCTAGTCGACATTTGTCGGCTTGGCTCGGGAAATCGGCTTGATTGCAATGTGATCGGGGGCGATGCATAGTCTTGATTGCTGGTTTTGACAGCGCATGCCAAGGCCGATAAAAAATCGGCTAACAAAACGCGAGGATAGCGATGAGCACTGATTACCACTTCATCCTGGGCAGCACGAACCATATGATGGGGATCAAGTTTGGCGGTATAGATGCCGGTATCTATATCATTCAAAGTGACGCCCAGCATCAGCAGTAAGTCGGATTGCTCAACCATATAACGCGCATGCTCTGAACTCATCGCGCCTTCGTAAATACCCAGATAAGCCGGGTGACGTTCGGCCAGCACTGATTTGCCTGTTAAGGTGGCGGCGACCGGTAAACGCGCCTGTTCAACAAGATCAAGCAACTCACTCTGTAGTCCACGTCGATGACATTCAACGCCTGCAATAATCATTGGTGACACGGATTTAGCCATTAATTCCAATGTCTCAGCCACGGCTTCCGCCAGTGCGCTTTCATCACTGGTAAATTTATCCAGTGCCTCAGAGGGCATTGGATAGCCTTCAACCATTACCAAGTCACGAGGGATTTCTATATAGACCGGCTTGCAATATCTGCGAGCGGCGGCAATGGCATGATCTATCTGACGAAAAGCGATTACCGGATCATTGAGTACGACGGTTGTACAGGTAATGCGTTCAAAAATTTCGCGTTGGAAGGTGAAAGGACCAAAACGGTGATGTATTAGTGGGTCATCTTTTTGCTCAGTGATACCCGGTGAGCCGCTAATAACGATAACAGGTGACGATTCCGCATAAGCACCGGCGACGGCATTAACCGTATTTAAAGCCCCAACACCGTAAGTCACCGCCAGCGCCCCTAAGCCTTGGCAACGTGCATAACCGTCGGCCGCAAATGCGGCGCAATCTTCCCTCGTCGTGCCGATATGCTGAACGGGACTGTTTACCATCAAGTCATAAAAGCCGAGCACATAATCGCCCGGCACGCCGAAGATATGTCTAACACCTTCTTCATATAAGCGTTTGAGAAGGTATTGCCCAAGAGTATCGAACTTAGTAGTGCTCATAACGATTTCCCCTCTGAATAAGTGCTAAACAAGCAGTCAAAAGGCACGCAATTTTTCTGGCAGTCGGTTCAATTAAAATTCAATGCCAGTTTAAACATTACATCCTGGTTTTCTAAATGAGCAAGAAATTTTATGGTTATTGAAATGCTGTCAGTTCTTATGGTCAAAAAACTGACTATTTTTTAGTGTTAAAAACCAAAAAAGTACTCAGACCGATTTTGGTTTAATTTGATTACAATTGATCAGCTTTCAACAATTAGTGGCGAGAGTATCAATTCAATCGCACTATCCTCGAATTCCCCAAGTCTCGGTTGTATTTTTTATACAGATTTTCAGGTGTTTTATTCGATCTGCCGGTTCCGTTCATACTTTGCAGTACGAAGCAGCCACACAAAGTTAATTCTTTGCCTGTCGTATCATTTTCTTGCAATCAATTTTTTGAACCTCGCCTATATCAAAGGGAGGAAGCAACATCAGTGTAGACAAGGGATTAATTGAAAATTTTGGGTTTAAGATAGTTCCGGATAAATTTAAGGTGGAGCGAAGGGTAAGCGGACTAAAATCACGAGGATAAGGGGTCGAGGGTGTAAAACTTTCCGTGTAAACCGCCATTAAAAAACTTCTGTTAGTCGGTCTTGGTACAGAATCATAAACTGATTCAGCGCTGGCTTCCAATCGCGAATCGGCATGGTCCATTTCTTGGCCGCTTGCTCAATGGCC
>JAUYMX010000059.1 GCA_030699345.1 Methylococcaceae bacterium | reverse complement strand
TACTTTGACATTAGGTTTGTTGCCGCCTGAGGAAATCAAAAATGCCAGCGGTCTATACAATTTAATGCGTAATTTGGGTGGTGCGATAGGTTTGGCTGTTGCCAATACCTTACTGGTTTATCTCAGTAAGGCGCATTATTCCAGTTTGCGTGAATCCATTTCGGCGACAAATTATCAGGCGAAAGAATTTTTGGAAGGACTTACTGATATTTTGCGCCAAGCACAGATGCCAGATCCTCAGTTGGCTGCGTTAAAACAATTGACCGGGCTAGCCTGGCGAGAAGCAGAAGTGATGACTTTTAACAATCTGTTTCAAGGTATTGCTTTGATATTTTTTATCTCATTGGTGGTTGCACCTTTTTTGCGCAAAGTCGATCAGCAAAAAGTGGCAGCAATTCAGTTGGAATAAAGCCGCACTTTTATCGTTATGCAGGCCAGTGTCTACTTCCTTACCTTGGAATATTAATTTAGAGAATTTACTCACAATGCGTCATGCACTAGTTGTCAATCACCCTGATCATTTAACCAAGCAATGGGCTCAACGTATTGTTAATCAAAATGATACTCACGTTATGGTGTCAAAGGTAAAACCTATCTCAGTTGATGTTGGTACAACTACGCGTGTTCGTATTGAAGTTGAGCATGACGGGCCGGCAACAATCCCCCGATTTTGGTTTGTCAAAATGCCGTCATTAGCTTGGAGGGCCCGGGTAATTACTGCATTACCCAGATTATTACCTACAGAAGTGCGATTTTATCGGGAAATAGCGCCGGTAGTACCTATTAATAAACCCAATGTGTTAGCGGCGACAAGTCGCTTAGGCTGTGGTTCTACCTTGGTCTTAAGTGACGTGACTGAATGCGGAGCCAAGCCCGGTCAGCCAAGTGATGCGTTGACAGTAAGTCAGGCTGAATTGGTGGTCGAGCAGTTGGCGCAGTTGCATGCGAGATTTTGGCGAGTTTCTAATGATGTAGCCCATTATCCCTGGATGTCAGGCCCGACAAGGCGCTTGGAAGATCACTTGGGTACAGCTCTCGCAGTGCCTTTAATGAAACAAGGTTTGCAACGCTCGCGCAGTATTGTCTCCAATTCATTACAGCGCTCGGCCCTACGCTATGCCTGTCATCGTCGTCGCGCCATGCACTTTTTAACACAGGGACCACAGACTGTTGTCCACCATGATTGCCACCCAGGAAATTTATTTTGGCAACATTCACGGCCCGGCTTATTAGATTGGCAATTAGTAAGAACCGGGGAGGGCGTCAGTGACGTAGCTTATTTTTTGGCAACGGCACTGACACCTGAAATTCGAAGACGACATGAGCTGGAGTTGCTTGAGAAGTATGTTGCGGTATTAGCAAGTAGAGGCATTGATGTTGAGTTAAATAAGCTTATAGAACGCTATCGTGCGCATTTGATCTATCCATTTGAAGCAATGGTCGTGACGCTTGCTGTAGGCGGCATGATGGCTAATGATGATAATTTGGAGCTAATTAGACGAGCTGCTGCTGCAATAGAAGATTTAGAAGCCTTCGCAGCTTTACCAATATAGTGCGCAGAACTATCAATGCGAGAAAATGCCCTATAATGCCCACAACTTTTGATTATAAGGTCTGTCATGCAATTTAATTCAGTTCAGGATTTGAGGGTGTAAATAAATCCGTGTAACCGCTTATTTTCAAAGCCGTAAAATACGGCGCCCCCAAGGAGAGAAAATGAGCGACCTGATTAACGACCCGAACCTGATTTCAGCCATGCAAGAATTAGGGCGTGGACTCAAATC
>JAUYMX010000058.1 GCA_030699345.1 Methylococcaceae bacterium | reverse complement strand
GATCTTTCCGGATTTCTCGCCAGTCGCTATAAAGACGGTATTGGCAACAGATCATCAGCGCGGATACTTTCCAGTTTGCGGCGCTTTTACGGTTATTACCTCAGAGAAAACAATCTCACGATTGATCCAACCGCACTGATTGAATCTCCCCACATAGGTCGTCCGCTGCCTATCTCGCTTTCCGAGCAAGACGTCGAGTTATTGTGAAATACACCTGAAACCACCAACCCGCTTGGCTTCAGGGATAAAACCATGCTGGAAATGCTTTATGCCCCAGGGCTTAGGGTGTCTGAACTGGTCACGTTAAAATTCGAACACATCAGTTTTAGACAAGGCGTGGTAAGAATTATCGGTAAAGGCAATAAAGAGCGCTTAGTGCCGGTGGGTGAAGAGGCGATGAGTTGGTTAGAAGGTTACATGGAGCAGGCCAGAAAAAAGCTGCTTCGTGAACGCCAATGCGCTTACCTGTTCGTGACCAATCGGGCTGACGGTATGACCCGGCAAGCGTTTTGGCACATTATTAAACGCCATGCTAAAACAGCCGGTATAAATAAAGAATTATCGCCGCACACTCTGCGGCATGCTTTCGCCACACATTTGTTAAATCATGGCGCCGACTTGCGCGTTGTGCAGCTTTTGCTCGGGCATTCGGATTTATCGACCACTCAAATTTATACTCATATTGCTCGCGAACGCTTAAAAGAATTACATTCAAAACATCATCCAAGAGGATAAGAAGATGACTCAACATATACATCCGACCGCCTTCATCGCGCCAGACGTTACTCTAGGCGATAACGCCACTATAGGACCTTTTGTGGTCATCGAAACCGGTGCCGTATTGGGCGCGAATTGTCAGATTGGTGCTCATGCGGTTGTGCATGGTCATGTCAAAATGGGTGACGGTAATATTCTGCATCCTCATGCGGTCTTGGGCGGCTTGCCGCAAGACACCAGTTTTAAGCCTGAAACTGTTTCCTGGTTAATTATTGGCGACAATAACGTCTTCAGAGAAGGCTTCACAGCACACCGCGCTTCCAAAGAACACGGAGAAACGCGCATCGGTTCAGGCTGCTTCTTTATGAATAACAGCCATGTTGCGCACGATTGCAATGTTGGCAATAAAACCATCTTCGCCAACAATGTGGCGATTGGCGGTCATGTCGAGGTTGGCAATAACGTATTTTTAGGCGGCAATGTGGTGGCGCACCAATTTTGCCGAATCGGTTCCTACGCCATCGTCCAGGGTACTACCGGCCTGAATATGGATGTTATTCCCTTTATGCTGATTGGTGGTCGTCCTGCCCGGCATTACAAATTGAACAGCGTTGGTTTAAGGCGCGCAGGTATCACGGGGGATCGTTATAAAGTGCTATCAGATGCATTTCGTTTGTTAAGAAGCAAGCAAAGCCTGGATGGATTGGAAGAAACCGAGGAGTTAAAGCAACTCAAAGACTGGCTGGCGGTTAAATCCAAACGCGGACTGCATGGATTTATAGAACTATCCAAATGATCTATTGGGTTAGGGCAGGGCGTTTGTTCAACTCTGTTATCATGGCAAGCTCAATGCTGCCTTTTGCCGCATCTTACTGAATTAAAAGAGTCTTTGTGAATACGCCAGAATTTTCAACGTTACCGTTAAAACCCGCCCTGCTCGAAAATATCGAATCCTTGGGATATACCCACTTAACACCTATTCAGGCCGAAAGCCTGCCGCATATCCTTGAAGGCAAGGATGTCATAGCCCAAGCCAAGACCGGCAGCGGCAAAACTGCAGCGTTCGGCATCGGCCTGTTATCCCGGCTGGATTTAAGCAGCTTTAGAGTACAGGCGATGGTGGTGTGCCCCACGCGCGAACTTGCCGATCAGGTCTGCAAGGAAATTCGTCGCTTAGCGCGCTTTACTCAAAACATTAAAGTCTTGGCCTTATGCGGCGGCGTGCCTTTCGGCCCGCAGCTTGGTTCCTTGGAACATGGCGTGCATGTAGTGGTGGGTACGCCGGGCCGATTACAAGAACATCTGCGTAAACGCAGTTTAAAGTTAAGCAATCTCAAAGTGCTGGTGCTGGATGAGGCCGACCGCATGCTCGACATGGGCTTTGAAGAAGCTATTACCGATGTGATTTCCTACGCCCCCACGCACCGGCAAACGCTGTTGTTTTCAGCGACCTATGCCGAGCAAATCCGGGAAATGAGCCAGAAGTTTCAGTTTAAACCTGTGTCCGTCAGCATCGAAACCAGCCATCACGACAGCGATATTGACCAGCTTTTTTACCAGACCGAAAAATCCAAACGACTCAATGCTTTGGGTTACCTGTTGGCGTATCACCGTCCGGAATCCACCGTGGTGTTCTGCAATACTAAGCGCGATTGTCAGGATGTGGCTAGCCACTTGTCGCAAGCCGGGTTTTCCGTGCAAGCCATTCATGGTGATCTGGAACAAAAAGATCGCGATCAAGTGCTGGTGCGCTTCTCCAACAAAAGCTGCTCGATTCTCGTCGCCACCGATGTCGCGGCAAGAGGCCTGGATATTAAAGACATGCAAGCCGTGATCAATTATGAACTACCCTGGGATCCGGAAATCTACGTACACCGCATCGGCCGCACCGGGCGTGCTGGTAAAAAAGGTTTAGCGCTGAGTTTAAGCATCGAAGCCGAATTACCGCGTGTTAAAGCCATCGAAGACTATCAAGGGCATCCAGCCAAGTGGGATGAAGTCGCGCCGATTAAAATGACTGATTAGCAGCGCTTTCAACCGCCGATGGTGACGCTGTGGATCGACGGTGGTCGCAAAGATAAAGTCCGCCCCGGCGACATCTTAGGAGCGTTAACCGGCACCGCCGGCATTCCCGGTGCTGATGTAGGCAAAATCGATTTGTTCGATAAACAGTCATACGTAGCGATTAAACGAGGTAGTGCCGACAAAGCGCTGGCCTGTTTAAGAAACGGCAAGATCAAAGGCCGCAGTTTTAACGTTCGGAAATCGCAGTGGGATTAGCCGGGTAGGTTGGGATGGCGATAGCCACCCCAACATTGTTGGTAATTCTGTTGGTTGAATGTTGGGTTGCGAAAAGCACGCAATCCAACCTTGTATCTTTAATCCCGCCATGGTTAGCTGCTGTGGCACTGAGACAGAATGAGCTTGAGCCCACCCTTAAGGTTCAACCTTGTCACGTAGATTAAGCCTTCTGTCTCGCTTCTGATGCCAGCTAAGACACTGAACGGTAGCCAAGGGCGTTGACCCTGTATGCACAAGGCAAGTGGGCTCAGTTGGTTACATTTGTTATCAGTC
>JAUYMX010000054.1 GCA_030699345.1 Methylococcaceae bacterium | reverse complement strand
CGCTAGAGCAATCAGTGTTAGGGGTAACGCTCTGTAATCGTAATTCCATACTTCCATCAGCCCTATCGACGCGGCTAGGATCAGAGCGGAGCTGATGCCTTTACTCAACATTTCCGAGTAATGTTGCCGGAATAAAATACTAACGGAAATTTGCAGAGCCGGATGCAAGCTCGCCCAAAGACGAGACGCCAGCTGAATACCTATCGCATTCCTCAGCCTGTTGAATCTCTTGACCGGCAGCAACGGAATACGCCCCAACATTGCAGCAGTCGCGATGACACATAGCGCCATCAGTAGCATTATTTGGGGCTGCACCGCCGACACGCCTAGAGCGCCTGCCAGCAACAGATTGGCAGGTAGTATTATCCAAAGCGCATAGCTGCGATCCAGTACAGCAAGTTGCGTCGCGAGAAACAACAAGGTCATCACCAGCAAATACAAATAATCGACGAATAACACATCGATCGCCGTCTCGCGTATACCAAAAAAGACGCCTGTAACGACTATCATCAACAATAATGGGCTATCAGCAAGTAGGAGCACGATCAGGTTAGCACGACGATGTATAGCTCGTGACAAGGGCAGCGATTGCGTATAACGCATAAACTCACCACCACAGATTTGCTCGCGTTGCATCAATGCCCAAACCGCCCAGAATATCTGGAGCATGACGATATAAGTAAACCGCCACCAAAAATCATGCCCAGTAGAAAGCAGGACGGAAAAAGGTAAAACGGCGATGTCTACCAACGGCCCTGGCCCGCCTAGAGGTTGCAGCAGTGAAATTGCCAAAATAATGACTTGCCAGCGACGCAACAGCAGACGCACTGTGGCAACGGTGTACCAACGAAGGCGATAGCTAATCAGTAGAGATTCCAATGCTGGGCGTAATTATCCGGTTAGATTCAAACTATAACAAATTACACTTTATTCAAAATTGCCGCGGCTTTTTCCAAGGTTTCTTGTTTTTTAGCAAAACAAAAACGCAGCACTTTATTATCGAGTTGTTGGTGGTAAAAAACCGACACGGGAATCGAGGCAACGCCAAATTCCTTGGTTAAGCGCAGCGCGTAATCGGTGTCTTTTTCATCGCTTAAATGTTGATAATTTAACAACTGAAAATAAGTACCAGCCGCGGGCACAAACTCAAATTTAGAGTCCTTAATCAACTCGATAAAATAATCGCGTTTTTGCTGATAAAAATTGCCCAGCGCTAAGTAATGATTTTTTTGTTTTAAGTATTCCGCCAGCGCAAACTGCACAGGCGTGTTGGTACAAAACACCAAAAACTGATGCACTTTCCTGAATTCCGCCATTAAATTTTGCGGTGCAACGCAATAGCCGATTTTCCAACCGGTGGCATGGAATGTTTTACCGAATGAAGAAATAATAAAACTGCGTTCAGCCAATGCCGGATAACGGGCAACGCTTTGATGTTGCAGCCCGTCAAAAATAATGTGTTCGTACACTTCGTCGCTAATAATCACGATGTCCGTGCCTTTGGTTACTTCTTCCAGCTTAATCAAATCAGCCGCACTCAGTACCGTCCCGGTGGGATTGTGCGGGGTATTGATGATGATCATGCGAGTGCGCGGATTGATAGCTTGTTTTACCTGCTCCCAATCAATCGTATAAGCAGGCGCTTGCAACTGCAGGTGGATGGTCTTGCCGCCATTTAACTCAATAGCCGGTTCATAACTGTCATACGCCGGATCAAAAATAATGACTTCATCGCCTGCGCGGATAATTGCAGTAATCGCTGTATAAATAGCTTGGGTGGCACCGGCAGTAATGGTGATTTCCTGTTCAGGATCATAGTTTGCGCCATACAAACTCTGGGTTTTATCCGCTAATACTTCCCTAAGACCGATGATACCGGCCATGGGTGCATATTGATTGTGCCCCGCTTGCATGTATTTGTAGACCAGCGCTGGCAGTTCCGGATCACAATCAAAATCAGGGAAGCCTTGCGAAAGATTGATGGCATGGTGATCAGCAGCCAGCTTGCTCATCACACTGAAAATGGTGGTGCCGACATTGGGCAGTTTGCTGGTAAGTGAATTTGGATAATGCATAGAGTTGTTTTTAAAAGTTAAAGCGCTATCAAATTGATATATCGGCTCTACACTCCGCTCATGCCCTTCGGCTAAGCTGAACACGAACGGAGCGTAGAGTTTCCTGAATGTAACTATCTGTTAACAAGCAGATGTGGATCATGATTTAGCTGCCATTTTTTGGGGTTTCTGCTGTGCTTCCACGACGCTCACTTTCTCGCCTTCAACCAGCAAATCCGATGGACTGGCAACCAACACATCGTTTGGCGCTATGCCTTCCAGCACTTCAACGTCGCGTCCGAAATCACGGCCCATTTTTATCGGGTGGAAGACAATGTGGCTTTCGGCGTCGACAACCACAACATGTGTACCAGCCTGATCGACTACCAACACATTGGCTGGGACGACTAATGGACTGACTTTATTGCCAACGATGTTAATGGCGATTTCTACATAAGAGCCCGGCAACAGTTTGCCGTCTTTATTGGGGAGCGTAACGTCGACTTGGCGAGAGCGATTAACCGGATCCAACGCCCCGGCAACATGGTCAACATGGGCTGTGACAGTTTTTCCTTGAGCTTCAAGAATCTTTACCGTCACTTCCTGACCGACTTTAACCTCGTCTGCGTACACCTGGGGCACCCAGACAGTCAGTCGGAGCGGATCGATTTGCGTTAGCGCAAACAGCTCTTGCGTGCCGGCAGTGATCAGGTTACCTACTTCAGCGGCGCGGCGCGTCACAACGCCGGAAAATGGCGCGACGATGCGACAATAGTTTTCGATGTTTTCCAGGCGTTTGACATTGACTTCAGCCGTCGCCAAATCGGCTTCGGCCTGCAAGACTGCGCTACGTTTTTCGTCGAACTCCTGCTCGATAACGCTGTCGGTTTCTTTTAATACTTTCCAGCGTTTCAACGTCGAACGCGCCAATTCCAGTCTGACTTTTATTTGCGACATAGCGGCGCGTGCCTGCGCCAATTCTTGCTCCAATTCAGGCACATCAATCGTTGCCAATAGTTCGCCTTTTTTTACTTGGTCGCCGATTGTTTTGTGCCAAGCACTTAGATAACCATTGGTGCGGGCATAAATCTGCGTTTCGGCATTGCCGCGCAAACTGGCAGGCAACACAATCTTGCGGGACGATTCGCCGGGCTTTGAACGCACTGTGATAACGCTGCGTTGCAAGCTGGCTTGGTTGCGCTGTTGCAGGTTTTTCGCATCGACTTGGTTAAGCCCAAATCGCAAGCCTCCGGCCAGAAGTAAAAACAACAACAGTCCAAAGCCAATTCTTTTGACAAAAACCAGCGTGCGTTGTGGGTTTGACGGCAAAGCAAATGCAGGCGGGGTTTGATTACTCATATTGATTTCATTCAGCCAAAAGAATTGCATGATGTGAAGCACGACGATCGAGCCATCGATGCGCACTTGAGAAAACGATAGGGACAAACAGCAGCGTAGAGACGGTTGCGAACGCCAAGCCGCCGATTACCGCACGACCCAGCGGCGCA
>JAUYMX010000053.1 GCA_030699345.1 Methylococcaceae bacterium | reverse complement strand
TATTTGGCAGCGTTCGCATATCGATTCAACCGGCGCTTCCAACTCGATACACTGCCAACCAGGCTACTGGTCGCGGCCGTTGCCATTGGGCCTCGTCCGGCTGAATGGCTTCGGTTAGCTGAAGCATCTAGCTAATCAAGTAAAAGTTTCCGACTTGGGCAGCAGGATGCTGCGGTCCGATTATCAGCAAATAGGCGACAACCAGCCTTGCTAGGTTAGCATCGACATGGGGCAGGGCGGCTAATGCCCATTCAGGATAAAGATGCGTGGAGAGGGCAAACGGAAAACTGGAAGCCTGTGGATTGATAATTTTAATTTGTGATAAATCCAGTTTACCTTCTTGAGCTAATTCTTCTAACAAGCCCGAGCGAATAAAACCTGCATCGGCTTTGCCCGACATTACGGCGGTAATTACATTGTCTTGCGGATCACCGGTATTAAATAAATTAGCATCGTCAGGCAAATGTATGCCCGCTTTTTTAAGTTCGTAGAGCTGCATTTGATAGCCACCAAAAGAAACGGTGTTAATGGCCGCCAAGTTTTTATTTCTAAGATCAGTTAACTGACTAATATCGCTTCTTTCTTTTCGGCAAAAAATCACCCCGCCATAGGCGTTTATGGGTTGGCCGTCGTGTTGCTCCGAGAGGGTTGCCAACACACCGGAGAGGCCTTGGTTTTCTCGCAAATAAATATAGTGGCTTGAGCTGGTGAGAATAAAATCCAACTGCTTTAGACGGGTTTTTTCGGTGAGTTCGTCGTAGTTTAATGTCAGTAGTTGGATTTTTTTGCCGGGTAATTTTTCACTTAAATAATCTGCCAAAGGTTGCCAACGAGTAGTCACTTCAGCTTTGGGGCGGATAGCCAAGATACCTATTGTGACGGTCCGATCTTGTGCGTAAGCCATGGAAATGGGCAGTAACACTAGCGCCAGGAGGATGCGTTGCACAATGTTCATGTCATATCTCTTCCGGCAAAAACTCTGCGTTGACCAAGTTGTCAAGCGAGACTTGTTGAGACAAAAAGCCCGCACTGGCCATTAATGCCGACAGATTTGTTGCCACTGTCAGCAAATCACCATTTGGCGTTGCCAAGAATTTGCGATTATTGTTGCTGTCAGGTAATTCCAAGCCCTGATAGCTGGATAATACTTCTGGACCCGAAAGCCCTAACCGAGAGGCCAATCGATAACTGGCATCCTGGGGATTATGTAATAAATGTTCTCTGGCTTTAAAGTGACCGCTAATTAATTTTCTTACTGTCTCCGCATGGGTATCTAAAAATTCTGACCTGATTGCCAGTACATCGAAAATAGTGTCTGGAATATCGCGACTATCAAATAACCGCAGCGCATCTTTTTCCAACAACTGAGTGGCAACCGGCGCAAAAGTAATCAATGCATCGACCCGGTTATCTTGCCAAGCACTGACATGCTCGTCGAATCTTACCGGCACCGTAATGATGTCTGTGAGTGATAGGTGAGCAGTTTGCAGTGCTTTTTCCAGCATCAATGCGCCGACAGCAGACTGCTCAACGCCAATGCGCTTGCCAACCAAATCAGCTAACGTTTCTATGCCGGGTTTGGCGAGCAACATATCGGCGCCGGCAGAGACATCAAACACCAGCACCGCGGTGAGCGGCACGCCTTGCGCACGAGCACGTAACACTTCATCTAAGGTAAGTGCGGCCCCCATTACGTTACCTTGCGCTAAAGCATTGAGCGATGCGGTTGCAGAATCAGTTTCGACTAAGGTTAATTCTTGTGGATCAGGGAGCCACCCTTCCTTACGGGCAAGGAACATCAACTCATAACCGGGCCAGACGTGGCTGGCGATAGTTAAGGGCGGTATGTTTTTAGATGTGCATGTCAGAACAGCAGGAATTCCGACAAAGGCGCAAAGTGCAGTAAGAAATCGACGCCGATTAATCATTACGGCAGCCGCGCCAGCCAGTTTTGCGCTGGCTCTGGTCTGCCATGAAAATAGCCCTGCTGGACAATAGCGCCGCGCGCATCAAAAAATGCCGCTTGTTCGGCAGTTTCCACGCCTTCAGCCACAACATGCAGTTTTAAACTGCGGGCTACAGCGAGGATAGTTTCTACCAATGCCACATCGTCTTGATCATGAGGTAAATCACGGACAAAACTTTGATCAATTTTTAGCTCGTAAAAACTCAGCCGTTTAAGATAGGCCAGCGCTGAATAGCCGGTGCCAAAATCATCCAGAGAAAAGCGTAACCCTAAATCGATTAATTCACGCATTTTGGCGGCAGCAGTGTCAACATCTCTCAGAAAGAGCCCTTCGGTTACTTCCAAAATAAGCAACGCAGGATCGACGCCGGTTTCAAGCAAGCATTGTTTAATGCCGGAAATTAAGTCGGCGCGAGCAAAATGTCGTGGACTGATGTTGAGAGCAATTGGCACGGCGCGGTTTTGCTGGGTCAATTCACTGAGTAATCGACAGGCGTGTTTTAGCATCCAAGTATCCAGTAACACGATCAAATCGCTTTGTTCGGCCAGAGGAATAAATTCACCCGGCGACACTAGCCCTTTTTCAGGATGTTCCCAGCGGACTAACGCTTCAAAACCGACAATAACGCTGTTGGCATTAAATTGCGGTTGTAAGTACAGGCGCAGTTGGTTGTCGTTAATGCCGCGGCGTAGATCCCGTTCCAAGGTATAACGGCTTCGAGCCGTTTCTCCCATGCTATGTTCAAAGAATGCAATCGGATGATCGGTGCCGCGTTTTATGCGATTAAGTGCGGTTTGCGCATTACCCAAGACGTCGGCGGCGCTTTGTTCTGGATGTTGCGGGAACAAATTAATGCCGAAAGACACTTCAATCGTATGGGCTTCATTATCAATAATAAAAGGCTGCGTTAATATTGCCAGCAATCTTTCCGCAACCGCTAATGCTCTTCGGCCAGCTTCTATCTGGCAAGTGCCTAAATTAGGCAAAATGATGGCAAACTCATCAGCGCCCAAGCGCGCCAAAACATCGGATTTATGCAGGTTTTCTTTGGTTCGGTTCGAAACTGCTCTTAATAGGCTGTCGCCCGTTTGCATGCCGCGGGCTTCGTTAATATCCCGAAAGCGTTTCAGATTCAAAATAATAACGGCGGCGATATAGCCATCTTGTTGGGTGGCTGCTAAAGCGAGTGATAATTCAGCATGAAAACTATCGCGGTTGAGCAGTCCGGTGAGCAGGTCAAAGCGTGACAAGCGGGTAACATCTTGTTCAGCTTGACGAATGGCCGTTAAATCGCTGGCAATAGAAACGTAATGCTGTACGTTTCCAGAGTGATTTTTGATGGAGCAGATGGAAATCCATTGTGGATATAAGGTGCCGTCTTTACGTTGATTCCATATTTCGCCCTGCCAGGTGCCGGTGTTGCTGAGGGTAAGCCAAAGTTTTTGATAAAACTCATGGGATTGTAGGCCGGAGCGTAAAATTTTGGGGGTGTGACCAATGACATCTTTAGCGCTATAGCCGGTAATGCGGCAGAATGCGGGATTAACTGATTCGATAACACCAGCGGCGTTGGTGATGAGAATCGATTCATTAGCCGCTTCTACGACATGAGCGGCCAAGGTCAGTTTTTTGCTGGTTTCCAATAGTCCAGCTTCCAGCTCTTTTCTGAGTAGTGCGTAACAAATGGCGCGTGGCAGTCCGTCATGGCCAAAATCACCTTTCACCAAAAAATCGCTTGCTCCGGCTTCTAATGCGGATAGCGCAAAATCCATTTCAGCCTGTCCGGTTAGGACAATAATCGGTGCATTGTGGGCTGTTTCCAGTGCTGAAGTTAAGGTGTTTAGGCCTGCTGAGTCAGGTAGAGAAAGATCCAACAAAATAACGTCGAAGTTTTGTTTATCTAAAATTTTTTTAAACTCGGCAACGGTACTCACCGATTCCATTGTGCAATGCACATAACTCGATCGCTGTGCGCAATGCACCAGATGGGCATCGCCGGGCTCATCTTCCACCAGTAACACACGCAATGGCTGCGCAGCAGAATATTTATGCAGGACGGTTTTAATCATTACGCTGGTTAAGTTGTGGAAAATGTAATCGGTGGGGTTGGATGTTTGAGGCGTTGAAACTACGAACTTGGCGTAGTCTGGCTAAGCAATTTTTGCTTAAGTTACGGTACTGAGTTTGATAAGTAGGGCAGTAATTAGCGCGGTTTGTAATAAGCCCACACTGACAATCCAGCGGATCAGTTCGCTTTTAGTTTCAGCAAGCCTGACCTCATTTTTTAACTCAGATTCTCTAATGCGGCTGTCAAGAGATTGATTGGTTACTAGGTTGTCAAGCTCATAGTCATGCCTGGCCTGGTCAAGAGTGGAAGCCACTGCAGCCTTTTGTAGTTTTGTAATGATTTCGGCTTGTTCCTCACTAAATCCAGCGCTTTTGAGTTCCTTAATAAATTCGTGAGTATCGAACGTGATCGTTGTCATGATAGCCGCCAGTAATTGTAGACATAGTGTAACAGCGATTGATACCCGATTAAACCGGTGTTGGCACCTAAAAGATCCGCTTCTAAGTGCTACGCTGGCTTGCCAATAATTCCGCAAAGTCAGTCGCTGGTAATGGTTTGCTTTTAAGGTAACCTTGATATGAATCGCAACCTTGTTTACGTAAGAAGTCGAGTTGCTGTTCGGTTTCAACGCCTTCTGCAAGCACTTTAAAGCCTAACGTATGCCCCATGGCAATAATCGTTGCGGCAATTTCCATATCATCTTGTTGATGAGGAATATCGTCGATAAAGGTTTTGTCTATTTTTAAAACATCCAGTGGGAAGCGTTTCAGGTAAGCCAATGATGAATAGCCGGTACCAAAATCATCAATGGCTAGATGAATGCCCAAATCACGTAAGTTGTTAAGAATGCTTACGGTTTGTTCCTGA
Organism: Methylococcaceae bacterium; assembly: GCA_030699345.1. Lineage (GTDB taxonomy): Bacteria > Pseudomonadota > Gammaproteobacteria > Methylococcales > Methylomonadaceae > JABFRC01. The sequence continues at coordinate 12,328 of JAUYMX010000053.1, read as the reverse complement.
CGCTCCATCAGGCCGCTTTCCGTTAATTCCAATTCCAGTAAATTGGCCGGAAATGCGGTTTCCACAAGCACTTTGGCGACCACTAAGTTGATGTTACTTTGACCAAATTGATGCGGGGATACGTTCACAGCCAAGGTCAATGCGGGTAAACCGTCATCCAGCCATTGTTTACCTTGTCGACAAGTTTCCCGCAACACCCATTCGCCGATGGCGATAATCAAGCCGGTTTCTTCAGCGATAGGAATAAATTTGCTGGGGGGAATAAGGCCGTTCTCAGGATCTTGCCAGCGCACCAAGGCTTCGGCACCGATAATTCGATCGCTGGCAATATCGACTTGAGGTTGGTAATACACGCACAATTCATTTTGTTGTAGCGCCCGGCGTAAGCGGGCTTCTAAATCCATGCGCTCTCGCGCCAGTTGAGTCAATTCATCAGAAAAATAGGCGTATCGGCCGCGGCCTTGGGCTTTGGCAAGATATAACGCGGTATCGGCCTGCTGTAAAAGTGTTTGCGGGGTATTGCCATGTTCAGGGTATAGGCTGATGCCGACACTGACGCCAATCCGAACTTCATCACATAAAGGTAGTAAATAAGGTGCGCTAAGGTCAGCGATAATGTCTTCTGCCACGCGCGCAGCATCTTCTTTATGCACGATGTCTTCTAGCAATACTGTAAATTCGTCGCCGCCCAGACGCGCTACGGTATCGACTTCACGCAATCTTAAGGTCAGGCGTTTGGCAACTTGTTGTAACAGTTGATCGCCTGCCAAGTGCCCATAGCTATCATTGACGTCCTTGAAACGGTCAAGGTCAAGCATTAGCAAGGCCATTTGTTTACTGTCACGTTTGCCAATTTCGATACTGTGCTCCAAACGCTCAAATAGCATAAGCCGATTGGGTAACGTAGTTAGTGGGTCGTGATGCGCTAAAAACTCCAATTGCGCTTCGGATGCTTTGATTGAGGAAATATCCGAAAACACTGCAACGTAATGTTTAACTTGCCCTGTTTCATCATGAACGGAACTTATATTAAGCAGTTCAGGATAAATTTCGCCATTTTTGCGGCGGTTCCAAATCTCACCTTGCCAATGGCCGTGTTCATTGATTGACGCCCACATCGCAGCATAGAAATGGTCATCTTGTTTTCCCGAAGAAAATAGATGGGGTGTTTGTCCCAGCACCTCTGCTTCTGAGTAGCCGCTAATAGAGGTAAAGGCTTTATTTACCATGACAATGTGATTGTCGGCATCGGTAATAAGAAAGCCTTCACTGCTTTGTTCAAACACTCTAGCGGCTAATTGCAGATGGTTTTCGCGCTGTTTGGTTTTAGTTATATCTCGGCCTATGGTGACCAGACCTTCACGATTGCCTTGAGCATCAAAAATGGGCATTTTTCGGACATCGTAAGTGTAAGCATTACCGCGTTCATCCGGTATTTGTTCTTCGAAGATTTGTAGCGTGCCTGTTTGCCAGGTCGCTTCGTCATCCTTTGCGCAATCTTCGTGTATTTGCTTGAATTCCGGCCGTACCGCCGCCAGTTCCAGGTCGGTTTTATTTTGCCAATCTACATCTTGCAGGTGAAATAATTGTTTGGCGAATTCATTGGTAATTAGCCAACGGCCGGCACCGTCTTTATAGAAAATGGCATCGGGAATAGCTTCAATTAATCCGGTTAAACGATTGGCAAGCGTTTGCCGGTGGATTTCATTTTGTCTCCGCTCGGTAATGTCACGACCTATGCCTAGGACGCCAATTAGATTGCCTTGCTTGTCAGATAGTGGTGTTTTAGTGGTTTCAAATAAACTTTGGTGACCGGTTTTTGCAAAGGTCACCCATTCTTCATTGGTATGCGAGGTGCCTAGGGCAATAGTCTTGCGATCATTTTTCCGGAAAAAATCAGCCAGGGCAGTGTCAAAAAAATCATAATCAGTTTTGCCGATAATCTGATCTTTAGGGCTACCCGCTAAGCGTTCAAATTGCTTGTTACAACTTAAATAAACGCCATTGATGTCTTTTAGCCAGAATAAGTCAGGAATAACTTCAATGGTTGCTTCCAATTGACAGCGGGCAGATAAAATTTCCCTGGTTCGTTCAGCGACTAATGACTCAAGTGATTGTTTACGTAAATTGATGTCAACCAACAGTTTTGTCAGATAGGCCATCAGTAAGCTAAATAGCACACCAAAAATTATGTTGATGGTCAGTTCGATAGGATCGCCCCAGCCTTTATTGGGGGCAATGCTCAATACCCAGTTGGCATTAGGAACACTAACAATTTCTTCGACTGGATTGATAAGGGCAATTGCCGATGACTCAGCAATGATTTGAGTTTCCTCGCTATCTGGCAGTTTGCGCCATAGTTTGTAATCGTAGCCACGCTCCACTAAATGATTAAAATGAGCGCCTTCGAGCGTTTCAGGGAAATGTACTACGACACACGCAAAGCCCCAAAAGACTGATTGCTCAGAACTATCATTCAGAAAAATAGGCAGGCGCCCGATTAGTCCTAGCCCCCCCTGGATTAAATTAAGGGGGCCTGCGAGGGTCAGTTTGCCGGTATCACGAGCAAGTAAGGATTCTTTGCGTTGTTCTGGGTGCGTCAGTAAATTAAGTCCGATGACTTTTTCATTGCCTATTAGCGGCACCACCCCAGTGATAATCCCATTGGGTGCTAGGGCTAATTCTGATACGCCTGGGTACATAGGCAGCATTTGAGCGGCTAAGGCTTCAAAATTTACTGGGTTTCCTCGCTCATGCTTGACTATCGCGGCTAATGCATAAGTTGCAGAGATAGAGTGTTCAATACTGCTGGCCAATGCTTGTGTATGCACGCCGATATGATCAGCTACCCGGGTGCGCGCTTCCAGTAATCGATGCTGTTGTAAATACAAAATCACACCCGCTGCAAGCAATGCGGTAATTAGAAACACGACGCTTGCCAGTAGCAGGGGTTGTTTGGTTATTGATTTAGTATCGGGCATGGATTGGCTGAGCTCAGTGGCTTTAATAGAACAGGTATAACAGGAGTTTAGATGATCGCCAAATAAGAGATGTTAGAAAATTCTAAAAATTACACTGCGACTTTTTTGAGGCGGAGCGAGGGCATGGATGGATGATTTTTAAAAGTAGTTCAAATTAAACTTTTGCGGAAGGATTCAGGCCAAACACTGCAAAAATCGGTGCCTGCTTCAGCGGGGTGTGCTGAAGCAGGCAGGGTAAGTTATTGCGGACGGTAATGCGATTCAATATAACGTTGAACGATTTCTTGAAATTCTTCGGCGATTCTGTCGCCTTTAAGCGTGACGGTTTTCTCGCCATCTTCATAAACCGGAGCCACCGGTGTTTCACCCGTGCCGGGCAGGCTGATGCCGATATTGGCGGATTTACTTTCGCCTGGGCCATTCACCACACAACCCATTACCGCAACTTCCATCGTTTCAACGCCTGGGTACTGGGTACGCCAGACAGGCATTTGATCGCGTAAATAGGTTTGAATATCCATCGCCAGTTTTTGGAAATAGTCGCTGGTAGTGCGACCGCAACCTGGGCAAGAAATAACCATCGGGGTAAATGATCTAAAGCCCATGGTTTGTAAAATTTCCTGACCGACAATCACTTCTTGGGTTCTGGATGAGCCGGGTTCAGGCGTTAGCGAGATACGAATAGTGTCGCCGATACCTTGTTGCATCAACACTGATAATGCAGCTGCTGACGATACGATGCCCTTAGAACCCATGCCTGCTTCGGTCAATCCTAAGTGCAGCGCATAATCACATTGACTGGAAAGATCTTTATAAATACTGATTAACTCTTGCACGTTGCTGATTTTGCAAGACAGGATGATTTTATCTTTAGCCAAGCCCAATTCTTGAGCTTTGGCGGCACTTTCCAGCGCAGACAAGACAATCGCTTTACGGGTCACAGCGGCTAAGGGTTCTGGAATCGGTTTAATTCTGTTTTCGTCCAACAATCGAGTCAGTACCGATTGATCCAGACTGCCGCCGTTAACGCCGATACGTACTGGTTTGTTGTACTGCACGGCAAATTCAATCATTTGCTGGAATTGTGGATCACGACTTTTGCCGCGACCGACATTACCTGGATTGATGCGGTATTTGCTCAGCGCTTGGGCACAATCAGGGTATTTTTCCAGCAATTTATGGCCATTAAAATGAAAGTCACCAACGAGCGGGACGCTGAAGCCTTTTTGGTCTAATTGGTTGCGAATTTCGGCCACAGCTGCGGCCGCTTCTTCTGAATTAACGGTGATACGGACGATTTCCGAGCCGGCAGTGGATAGCTCCATGACTTGTTTAACTGTGGCAGAAACATTGGCAGTATCCGTGTTAGTCATGGATTGCACCACGATAGGCGCGCCGCCGCCGACTTTAACATTGCCGACTAACACTTGATGGGTGATTTTTCTCAGGCTGATAGACATAGGTAAATTATTTTGGAAAAGGTGACAGTTATCTGGATAGAATACCGGCAAATTATACGCCATTGAGTTTATTGAGTAGAGCGAAGTGTGAGGATAAATTATTTTTCCGATATACATTTGGAGTTTGGTGAACTGCCAGCCCCAGACAATGATGCCGACATTATTATTGCCGCAGGCGACATAGGCGTAAGCAGTCAAGGTATTGAATGGCTGAAATCTTTAAATAAACCGGTGATTTATGTTGCCGGTAATCATGAATTTTATAAGCACGATTATAAAGAAACCTTAAAATTACTGACTCATCAATGTCGTGATAGTAACGTCCATTTTCTTGAAAACAGCACTATGGTTTTGCAGGGTGTACGCTTTTTGGGTTGCACCTTGTGGACCGACTTATTTATTGAGGGTGAGGCATCAGCGCAAGCATTAAGCGATACCTTGAACGATTTTAGAAAAATCCGCTTTGCTGAAAAATACTTTGATACCGCTGAATTCAGTCAATTGCATAAATATTCCAAGACTTGGCTGGAGAGGGAGCTGTCATTACCTTTTCAAGGTAAAACTGTTGTTATTACTCATCATGCCCCTTCGCCCTGGAGCTGGAAAGATTCTTCCTACGCACTGAAAAAATTGGCTTATTGCAATGACTTAAGACATCTTTTGCATGAGTACGAAATAACCGCCTGGTTCCACGGGCATATTCACAGTCGTGCCGATTACCGAATTGCCGGTGCCCGAGTGCTCTGCAATCCGCGAGGGTACTACGGTAAAAAATTAGTCAAAGATTTTGACCAAAACCGAATTGTGGATATATAGATATTCTTTGGCGAAGCGCCCCTTTTCCTTTCATAAAGCATCAACCCAATAACCGGTACTCATGTGGTACCGCTCCAATTTCCTATTGTTGTAATGTCCACTCCTGAACTTATTAAACACCTCGCCCAGCAATTACCACTTTGTCTAAGCCAAGATAGACATAGATTAAAACAGCAGTTGGATCGTTGCCGTGCTGAGCATCAAAAAGGCAAAGACACCACAGAGTCGTTTGCCCAGTTAACTTGGCGCTTTGAAAAATCGGTCGCGGGCAGAAACCGGCGTTTAGCCAGCATTCCGGCGCTGAATTTCCCGGATTTACCGGTCACCGGTAAAAAAGATGACATCGCCCAACTGATTAAAGACAATCAGGTCGTCATCGTTTGCGGCGAAACCGGCTCGGGTAAAACCACGCAATTACCGAAAATTTGTTTATCCATCGGCCGCGGTGGCGCTGGTTTTATCGGCCACACCCAACCGCGACGTATTGCCGCGCGCACGGTGGCTGATCGTATTGCTGAAGAACTGGGCGAACCGATGGGAAAATCGGTCGGTTACAAAATCCGCTTTAACGATAAAACCCACTCAGAATCGCTGATTAAACTGATGACCGACGGTATTCTGCTGGCGGAATCGCAACACGATCCTTACCTAAGCCAGTACGACACCATCATCATCGATGAAGCGCATGAGCGCAGTTTAAACATCGATTTTCTGCTGGGTTACATGAAATGGTTATTGCCTAAACGGCCTGATTTAAAGCTGATTGTGACCTCGGCGACCATCGACACCGAGCGATTTTCTAAGCACTTTAACGATGCGCCGATTATTGAAGTGTCGGGGCGAACATACCCGGTGGATTTACGTTATCGGCCACTTGAAATCAAGGAAGATGAGGATGATGAAACTACTGACGACTTACAAAATGCCATCCTCGACGCCGTTGATGAGCTGTACCGGGATTTACGCGGCGATATTCTTATTTTTTTAAGTGGCGAGCGGGAAATCCGCGAAACTACCGATTCGTTAAAAAAGCATCGCCCCAGTCTGTACGATATTTTGCCGCTGTATTCCAAGCTCAGCGTCAGTGAACAGGAGCGGGTATTCAATCCCAAAGGCGGCAAGATTCGTATTGTGTTGGCAACCAACGTTGCCGAAACGTCGCTGACAGTACCGGGTATTCGTTGCGTTATTGATCCCGGTCATGCGCGCATCAGCCGCTACAGCCATCGCAGCAAAATCCAGCGTTTGCCAATAGAGCGCATCTCGCAATCCAGCGCCAACCAGCGGGCAGGGCGCTGCGGCCGGGTTGCCGAGGGTATTTGTATCAGGCTGTATTCGCATGATGACTATTTAGCCAGACCGGAATTTACCGAGCCGGAAATCATGCGCACCAATTTGTCGGCGGTTATTTTGCAAATGACCGCGTTAAATCTCGGCGACATTGAAGACTTCCCGTTTTTAGAGCCGCCCGACGACAAAATGATTCGTGACGGCAAGACGGTATTGCAGGAAGTCAACGCACTGGAAAAGTCGGGCAAACTGACAGAAATCGGCAGGCAATTAGCCAAGTTTCCTACCGATCCTAAACTTGCCAGAATGCTGGTTGCTGCCGGTCAATTGAGCTGTTTGTCGGAAGTGGCGATTATCGTTTCCGCGCTGAGCATCCAAGACCCGCGTGAAAAACCCGCCGATAAAATGCCGCAAGCCGATGCCAAGCATGCGGCGTTTCGTCATCCGGAATCCGATTTTTTGACGATTTTGAATATCTGGAACGAGTTTGAGGTGCAAAAAAAGCATCTGTCCAACAGTAAGCTTCGTAAATACTGCACGGTTAATTTTCTGTCTTACATCCGTATGCGTGAGTGGTTTGATATTCATGCGCAGATCATGCAGGTGATTAAGGGCGACCTTAAAATGACACCAAACACTTCTGAATCCAGTTACGAAGCTATTCATTGCGCCTTACTGCCGGGCTTGCTCTCAAATATCGGCTTTCGCCATGAGCAATATGAATATCTGGGGGCTAGAGGTTTAAAGTTTTTTATCTTTCCCGGCTCCGGGCTGCATAAATTAAAACCCAAATGGATTATGGCCGCGGAGCAGGTGGAAACCAGCAAGGTGTATGCGCGTAATGTCGCTAGAATCGAGCCGGAATGGATCGAGCAATGCGCCGGACATTTGATCAAGCGTAACTTTTACGACCCGCATTGGGAGAAGAAATCGGCCCGCTGCATGGTGCATGAACGCACCTTGTTGTATGGCTTAACGCTGCAGGCCGGGCGCAAAATTCCTTACGATCACGTTGACCCAAAAGCCGCGCGGGAGATTTTTATTCGCTCTGCGTTAGTGGATCACGATTACTACAGCAACGCGCCTTTTTATAAGGCTAATCAAGCATTGCTGGAAGAAGTCGGCATCATTCAGCACAAAGGCCGCCGTGTGGATTTGGTCGAGGATGAGCAATGGCTGTACTCGTTTTACGATCATAAATTGCCAGCCGAAATCGTCAGCGGCGTAGCTTTGGATACTTGGCGTAAAACCGTCGAACGCGAGAACCCCAAGTTTTTGTTTTTAACCAAAGAAGATTTGGTGCGCGAACAAAAAAATGTCGTTAACGAATGGTATTATCCGGACACCTTTCCCAGCAATCGCTTAGGCAGTAACGCCAAATTATCCATTCCGCTGCAATATCGGTTTGAGCCCGGCCACGATGAAGATGGCGTGACGGCTGTTATCCCTGTGCACCAGTTAAACCAGCTGACGCAAACTCCTTTCGACTGGTTGGTGCCGGGCTTGCTGGCAGAAAAATGTGTCGCGTTGATTAAATCCTTGCCCAAGCAGCTTAGAAAACACTTTGTGCCGGTGCCGGAAACCGTCAAACAATGTCTGGAAATCGAACCTGATTTTAAAGGCAGTATTCAAGAATGGCTCGGTTACCGCTTACGTAAGCTTACTGATGAGGCGATACCGTTAAATGCCTGGAACCTGGATGCGGTGCCGGACCATCTGCGCATGAATTTCCGGGTAATTGATGCGGAAGGCCAGCTGCTCGATTACGGCAGGGATTTGAAAAAGCTGCAAGGCCAACATGCGACCCAGGCTGTGCAAAGTTTCGACCAAATCGCTGCCGATGAATTGCACTATACGGGGTGTATTCAGTGGGCTTTTGATGATTTGCCTGACACGTATCAGTTCATCCAAAAAGGCCAAAACTTTATCGGGTATCCGGCGATTGTCGATGAAGGCGACGCGGTTGGCGTGCGTATTTTCGACACCCAACAAAAAGCCGCAGTTCAGCATCAAGCCGGTTTGATGCGTCTTTACCAGCTCAAACTGCGCAAGGAATGCAACTACATCACCAAAAATATGCAAGCGGCGGCGGTTGAGCTTGCCTATAGTCGGTTGCCCTTGCATCCATTTATTAAAGGTAATGACAAGGCGACGTTTAAAGAGGATTTACTGATGTCGATTTTGCATCATGTGTTTGTCGACGGTCGAACCATTCGCACTCAGCAAGCATTCGAGCAAAGCCTGCAACAAAATAAAGGTGAATTAGTCAGCGTAGCCAACGAAGCAGGCAAGATTGCTCAGGAAATCATAACGTTGACCAGTGCGATTAAAACCGGACTACAACGTTTCAATCCCAATGATCCGATGGTTAAAGACATCACTGAGCAACTCGGCTTAATGATTTACCAAGGTTTTATTCGCAACACGCCATACAACAATTTAAAAGCCATTCCGCGCTATTTGAAAGCCATTCAATATCGCCTCGATAAGGTGGATAACAGCCCGCAAAAAATGCAGGAAGTCACGCGTTACGCCACGCGTTTTTGGAAAGAAGTGGAGAAGAAATCGCAAAAAGACCTTGTGTCGCCGGAGCAAGATCCATTCCGCTGGATGCTGGAAGAGTTTAGGGTGTCGCTGTTTGCCCAGCAGTTAAAAACAGCCTATCCGGTGTCGGTAAAACGAATGGATAAGGCGTGGGACGAGCGGTGATATATGAGAGAACCTCGAAAAACCCACTCCGTTCATGGTTCGACAAGCTCACCACGAACGGAACTTATTGATTTATAAAACACCGTTCGCATTTATGCCCTGTGGGTACTGAGTTTATCGAAGTGCAGGGTTTTTCGAGCTTCCCATGAGTAGAGCGGTGGATAAGCAGAGCATATCCACCGTATTATTCAACTTATTTGTTATGCAACACAGATAAAGCAAATTCATAAGCTTCTGGAAAATCGAACAAAGCCGGTTGCTTGGCTTTGTGAATTTGCTCATACAAACCAAACTGGGTTTTGTATTTTAAGTTGCCGATTGCCAGGGCGCCGATAGCACGAAAGTTGATGCTAGAAAAACTCACTTCTTCATTCAAAAAATGCGGGCCGATGTCGGCAATCCCGCTGGGTGGTACCGCATTGGTATCGGCTGCCAAAATCAAGTTTTTGGCATGTTCCAATTCGGCTCTATTAAGAATACGAATGCCCGCGCGTGCCGCACAAATAACTACTTCGGCGTCTTTAAGCACGTCTATTTTTTCTTCAGAGGTTTCTGCAGATACCCAGTCCACCTTGGTTTTATAACGCTCGCAAAAACCAATCGCTACGCGTTTATCATCGTCAGCGGTGAGATGACATAGTTTGGTAGATGCGCCTAATTTGGACACCAATGCCGCAGCGCAAAGGCCAACAGGGCCGGTACCAAATACAGCGACATTACGACCATTGACGCCGCTGCCGGTTTGTTTTTTTAACGTTTGTTCAACCAATGCGACGACACTGGCCGAGGTTGTATACGCACCGTTAGGATCAGCGAATACACCCACTTGAAAATCGCCGACCATGGCATTTTTGGCTTTCTGAAACATATCCGTTGCCAGATGCACATCACGACCGCCGATAAAAATGCCGGTATCGTTAAAGCGTTTGGGGGGTCTTGAGAAAATGGCGTCTTGAACAATATTGGCAACGCCATCGGGGCGTATTTCTGTAAATGGTATGACCAGGTCAAACCCGGCATCAGCCGCAATTGTCACATCGAAAGCACTGATGTGAGTTCCGGGCGTAAGAAAATACAAAATTCGTTTAGACATGCTCGTTTCCTTGGCGTTGTTGGTTTATTACGTAACACAATGTAGACCATAAAACTTAAAGCGCCCCTGCGAGCAACTGATTTTGCAATTATGATACGAATTCGGCATACATAAATTTAAGGAAAATTATGAATCTTATTATTCTGAAAATTAAACGTGACGACTTGATCGAAGCTCTGAATACAGCGGTTGATTTATATGGCGGTGGTTGGTTTCTGGATACTGAAACCGGAGACATTCTGCTTAAGTCAGATGGCGTCGATGATTTACCGGAAGATTTGGAAGATAACCCACGGTTTTATTCTATAGAGCCAATATCTTCACGTGAGTCGTTCCATATTATGGAAGCCTTTGTTAAAAACTTAGGCTCCTCCCAGATAGCTGAACACCTTGAAACTGTCCTTAAACGACCAAAACTATTTCGCTGCTTTAAGGACACTCTATACGACTACCCGAATTTGCCTGAAGCCTGGTTCGTGTTTGAACAAAAAAAACTCGAGCGGCTGGCCGAGCAATGGTGTGAACAAAACGGCATTGCTATGGAGTGGATTTGATGATGAGAAGAGCAAATTAAGCCGATTTATTAGCAGGTTATGTTATTCAGCTAAACCGATGCATTGCAAATGCAGGCACTTTTGTAACGCTAGATATTTTTTGTTTTTAATGCGATATTCAAAATATTCTCATCCAAAAATAAAACAAGCTTATGGAAAACTACTCACCAAAAATTGAAATTTTTCCTAATAGCGATCTTAGTTCTCCGCCTGACTTTAATCAGCGCCCCTGGTTTCGCATGCGCAGATTCGTTATTTTTGTCATTGTCTTTTTAATCAGTGCCGCTGTTGGCCTGACTTACACTTATAGCCGCCCAGCCATTTATCGTAGCGCGGCAACTTTGTTAACTTCGGCGATGACGGCTATCGATCGAGACAGCACCCCCGCAGATATTCAGCATGTTGCTATTCAAAAACAAATATTGCTTGGTCATGAACTTATTGCCGAAACCTTATCAAGACTTAAATCATCAGCCACTACTGGTTATTTACAACAGCTAACGACACATGACATTGAAAAGTTTTTAGTCGTTGAGCCAGTCGAAGGCACCAATCTAGTTGAAATACGCGCCGATGGCACTGACCCTAAATTTTTACCGCTGCTTGTTAATACCTGGGTGGACGTTTACTTAGATGCTCGGGCTGAGGAAATTAAAAAATTAACGGGCAATACGACCAGTATCATTACCGACGAATTAAAAGGCTTGGCTGAAAAGATTGATACCAAACGAGCTGAACTTGATGAGTTCAGAAAAATCAATGACATTTCTTCAACCGGTCGTGATGAAAATGAACCTTTGGCTCAACTTAATGGCATCAATGCCTCTTATAACCAAGCCAGTGAAGATGAAATTAAGGCTAAAGCAACCCTTGATGCGATTAAATTAGCGATTTCCCGTGGTCAGGCTGTCGTTCCTGATCAAGACCAAGGTAGCTTGGAAAATCTTGAAAGACGTCTGCAAGAGTTACAAGAAAAACTGGTTGAGTTTGATAAAAGATATACCCGGGACTATTTGAATAAGCAACCAGCGCTAAAAGTTATTCCAGAACAAATCAAAAAACTTGAAGCCGAAGTTAAATATAAACGTGACTATGGTAAAAAAATTGTTCTCACTGAAGCAGAGAATAATGTTGTCGCGGCTCAACAAACGCTGATAGCCGTGCGCGCCAAACTCGTCGAACATAAAAAGCTGGCGGCAGCATTCACCTCAAAATTTTCCGAACACGATGCGCTAAAAACTGATTTGGAAGGATTGGAAAAACTCTATCGCGAAACGCAAGAGCGATTGGTACAAATTGAAACCAGTCAAAAAGAAAAATATCCTCAAGTGACGGTAATAAATCGCGCTTACGAATCATCCGAACCGATAAGTCCAAATTACAGTCTTGACGCGCTTATTGCCGTGAGCAGTTCATTATTATTGG
>JAUYMX010000034.1 GCA_030699345.1 Methylococcaceae bacterium | reverse complement strand
ACTACTTATCTTCGAGTTACCTTTTTTTATGAATCTTACCGAGTTAAAAGCAAAACAAATCAGTGAAGTTATTGAAATAGCCGAATCCCTAGGGCTTGAAAATGTCGCCCGATCCCGTAAACAAGATTTGATTTTCGCCATCCTGAAAAAACAGGCAAAAGCCGGCGACGACATTTATGGTGACGGTGTTCTGGAAATTTTACAGGATGGTTTTGGCTTCTTACGTACACCGGGATGCTCATACTTAGCAGGTCCTGATGATATTTATGTTTCACCCAGCCAAATCAGACGCTTCTCCTTAAAAACCGGCGACACCATCAGCGGCAAAATCAGGCCGCCTAAAGATAATGAACGCTATTTCGCGATGCTCAAGGTTGATCAAATCAACTTCGAGCCCCCCGAAAACACCAAAAACAAAATTACCTTTTCCAACCTCACCCCACTGTTTGCCAAGCAACGTTTTGTACTGGAACAAGGCAACGGCAGTAGCGAAGATTTAACCGGACGTATCATCGATTTAATCGCGCCCATCGGTAAAGGCCAACGTGGATTGATTGTTTCGCCGCCAAAGGCCGGTAAAACTATGATCCTGCAAGCCTTGGCTCAAGCCATCGCTGAAAAAAATCCCGAATGTTATTTGATTGTCTTACTAATCGACGAACGCCCTGAAGAAGTCACGGAAATGGAGCGTTGCGTGCGTGGTGAAGTTATCTCCAGCACCTTTGACGAGCCCCCTACCCGGCACGTGCAAGTCGCTGAAATGGTTATCGAAAAAGCCCGTCGCTTAGTTGAACACAAACACGATGTAGTTATTTTGTTAGACTCGATCACCAGACTGGCCAGAGCTTACAACACGGTAGTTCCGTCTTCGGGCAAGATATTAACCGGCGGTGTCGATGCTAACGCCCTGGAAAAACCGAAACGCTTTTTCGGCGCCGCACGTAACATCGAAGAAGGCGGCAGTTTGACCATTATCGCTACCGCCCTGGTGGATACCGGCTCCAGAATGGACGAAGTCATCTACGAAGAATTCAAAGGCACCGGCAACATGGAGCTGCATCTGGATCGTAAAATTGCAGAAAAGAGAATTTACCCCGCAATTAATATCAACCGCTCGGGTACCCGTCGCGAAGAATACCTGGTTGATCCCGATTCACTGCAAAAAACTTGGATCTTGCGCAAAATCCTTCAGCCTATGGACGAAACAGCAGCATCAGAATTTTTAATCGGCAAACTAAAAGACTTTAAAACCAATGCCGAATTTTTCGATTCCATGAAACGTTGATTTTGATAACCATTAATCCAGCCGCTGTGCTTTATCGTTAACTACAAAAGAACCACCATGACTGACCCTACCCTGTTGTTTCATGCCCTTATCCTTGGCATTGTCGAAGGTTTGACCGAATTTTTACCTGTCTCATCAACCGGCCATTTGATTCTAGTCGGCCAATTACTCGACTTTAACGACGATAAAGGTAAAGTCTTTGAAATTGCTATTCAATTTGCGGCGATTTTGGCGGTTGTTTGGGAATACCGGGTACGCTTATTCCATACGCTGGCAAGCATGACTTCTGAAGCAGTTTCACAGCGCCTGGCAATCAATTTGATCGTGGCATTTTTACCGGCTGCAGTATTGGGATTTTTGTTTCTCAAACAAATCAAAACCTACTTGTTCAATCCCTTTGTGGTGGCTTCGGCACTGATTATTGGCGGGATTCTGATTCTCTGGGCGGAACGTCGTCAGCATGTTGTCCATGCCGAAACAGTCGATGACCTGACTTGGCAGGACGCTTTAAAAGTGGGTTTTGCCCAAGCATTAGCAATGATTCCCGGCACATCGCGTTCAGGGGCAACCATTATCGGTGGTTTGTTTTTTGGTTTGTCTCGCCGCGCAGCAACAGAATTTTCATTCTTTCTCGCCATTCCAACGATGTTTGCGGCGACTTTTTATGACGTTTATAAGAATCGAGACCTGTTTAGCATGGCGGACTTTGAGTTGTTTGCGGTGGGTGGCGTAGTGTCATTTATCAGCGCATTCCTTGCAGTGCGTGGCTTGATATATTTCATCAGTCGCCACGACTTTACTGTGTTTGCTTGGTATCGGATTGTGTTTGGCGTGTTGGTATTGGTTTCAGCCCAACAGGGTTGGGTCGATTGGGGCACTCATTAATCCCTACTACAAGCTAGACGCTGGCGTTAGTTATAACAACTAACGCCAGCCGTCCAAGTCCGCTACTTTTGCGGCACGTAACCTTCAGGCATCTCAGTATTGCCTTCAAACAGAAATTTTGATCTCTCTTCAGCAAGATATGCTCGAGCCTTAGGATCAAAACTAGCCAGTTTGCCTTCATTAATCAACATGGTTTGCTTAGCCAACCATTCTTTCCAAGCTTGCTTAGAGACTTTATCAAATATTTCCTGACCTTTGGGGCCAGGAAACGGCGGCTCATCCAGTCCTTCAGCCGTTATCCCCAATTTCACGCAATGCACTGTTCTTGTCATTATTTATCCTCGCTAAAGTGTTGCAACAGCAGCTTGATAGGCGCTGCCAGTCCAAGATCGTTAAGTTGCTCCGCTTTATACCAGAGCCCCTGATTGGCTTCCATCACAAAATTGGTGGGGTTATTGGTATCAACCAGCAGCGGCGTATAGTCCAAATGATAATGCGAAAAGGTATGCCGCTTAACGTCAAATGCTTGCTGCCACTTGATAGACAACTGCCTGAGCCCGCACCATTGCTGAGCTTCATCGATACTGTCAAACTCCGGCACGCTCCACAGCCCACCCCAAATACCGGTGGGCGGGCGTTTTTCCAGCCAGATTTGATGATCAGGATCACGCAACAATAAAAACACTTTTTCTTTAACAGGCAAGGTCTTTGCCGGTTTGGGGCTTGGAAATAAGGCCACGGTATTGGTGGCTTTGGCGCTACACGCACCGACCAAAGGACAGACTGAGCATGCTGGTTTACTCCGCGTACAGACGGTCGCCCCTAAATCCATGATAGCCTGAGTGTAATCGGCAACTCGATCTACAGGGGTCAAATCCGAACTAATCGCCCACAGCAACTTCTCCACTTGACTACTGCCAGGCCAGCCGGGAATTGCCCTAAACCTGGTTAATACACGTTTGACGTTGCCATCAAGAATGGGATGACTGTTTTTGAAAGCAATGCTCAAAATCGCGCCGGCAGTAGAACGCCCAATACCCGGCATATTGACCAGTTCAGCTAGTGAATCTGGAAAATAGCCCTGCGCGGCAATAATCCGTGCGGTTTTATGCAGATTTCTCGCCCTGGCGTAATAGCCAAGTCCCGACCAAAGCGCCAACACATCGTCTTCAGGCGCTTGCGCCAAGCTTTCGACGTCAGGGAATTTGCCGGTAAACGCATTGAAATAATCGATAACGGTTGCAACTTGCGTTTGTTGCAACATTGTCTCGGAGAGCCAAACCCGATAAGGCGTAATATTTTGTTGCCAGGGCAAGTCTTTACGGCCATGCAGATCAAACCAGTCGAGCAGTTTTTTTTGAAACTTCTCCGGAGTCATTTAATGAAACAGCCCTTTCAATAAATCGCCGGTGCCTGGACCCAGCTTTTTATCCAGTTTATTCATGAGCTTATTTATTTTATCTTTATTTTTATCCAGCACTTTTTCGATTCTGGCTTTATCGGTTAACAACGCAGTGGGATCAATTGCGTAATTTAAATTATCGAAAGGCCCGGTAATTGCGATAACCAATGGCGGGCTTGGCGCTTGACCGGCTTCCTGGGCGGGCAATCTGGCATTCACCTGATAATCCAGCGTTTCGTTGACGATATTGACACTTCCTTTACCGTCAACATGCAACTTGGCTGCGGTAGCGACCAAATCATCGTTGCGCACGAGACCATTGTTAATAGCCGCCGTGCCGGTGATTTGCGTAAATAGGGTTTGATCATCTTTACTGTCTGTCGGTAAGCCGGTGCCTTTGATTACCGCTTTGCCGTTATCAATAATTTTTTGCAGATTAACGCCTTTGATAACCGCGTCTTTAAGCGACACATCCACATGACCATTGAGCGTCGATTTCAATTCATCTGTATTACTGCCTTGTGCTTGCAGTTGCGCTGAGGCCGTCAATTGCCCGGTGATAGGCTTCTTAAACAGCCCCTTCAACCAAGGTTCAAGCTGTACCTTGGTCAATTGCTCATTTAAAGCAATAACCGGTTTTTTATTCCGGACATCAACATTGAGATTGCCAGAATAAGCACCCTGATAAAATGTATTTACCGATTGTTGCGTCGCGACTTTGCCGTCTTTGGCGGTTAGTTTTAATTTAACGCCCTGTAAATCGACACCTCGCACAGTTAATTTACCCAACGTGACCTGACCATCCGCATTTAATTTTCTTAACGTTTCCACAGGCAACGC
Source organism: Methylococcaceae bacterium (assembly GCA_030699345.1). Classification (GTDB taxonomy): domain Bacteria; phylum Pseudomonadota; class Gammaproteobacteria; order Methylococcales; family Methylomonadaceae; genus JABFRC01. The sequence goes on along the minus strand of JAUYMX010000034.1, from coordinate 2,166 downwards.
CGCCGCACCTGCCGCCAAAGCTGCACCTGGACTTGCTAATGTTTGTTTTTTTGAATTATTAACTGGCGGCAAATAACGATCCAGCGCCAACGTATCCAATGCCAAGTCAAAACCGATAGCGGACTGACTTGCGGTATTAACGCTAATTTGCCCTTGAGCGTGCGTGTCATCAAGCGTCATAGCCAGATTTTGCAACTCAATAACATCCGTCGTTGCATGTAAGTTGCTTTGCCAAGACAGCAAATTCAGCGCCTTAGCATCCTGCATAGCGGGTAGGCTTATAGCCAATTCTTGCAGTAATTTAGCCAGATTGAACGGAGCCATGCTCAAATTCCCAGCAAAATCAGGCGCATCTTTGATACCTGTGCCGACAATATCAGCGCTAAGTAAAGCCTCGCCTATCGCAAGTTTTAAGCCTGTTAACTTAACGGCTTGCTTACCCGATTCTAATGCGGCATCGGCAATAGTTAATGTGCTGGTTAGTGACTTGGCAGGCATATTTTCGCCTGATACCGTGGACTGCAATTCGGTGTGCTGTAGGGAATAATTGTCAAACTTATCGTTAACCGTTAATGCGGTTTTAAACTTAATTGCTGCTGAAAAACTGGATTTTACATTAGCGGCCTGCAGTGAAAGTACGACGTTGACGGGCGTATCAAAACTGAACTGCTCGGTATCGAGGTTAAGGTCTTTGATTAGCCAAGCTGCGTCGGCTTGCGCGTCTTGCCAACTAACTTGGGCATCACTCACAGAAATTTTACCCACTGCAAATAACGCCAGCGCCTCAGACGTATTGGCTTGTGGCGCTTGATTAACACTGGTCGATGCCGGCGTGGTCTGGTCAGACGCTTTAGTGAAATCGTCCCAGTTATTCAGCCCTTGATTGTTTCTGGCAAGGTTGAGCACCAGCCCCTTCAAGACGATTTGGTTAATGGCAATTTTTTTCTCCAGCAATAACGGTAACAACTGAACGCTAATATCACTGGCTGCAACGGTAACAAATGGTTTATTTTCAAAGCCTTGAGCATTACTCAATGTCAGTGCGCCAGTCGTTATACCCAGCCAAGGAAATAGCGAAAGCTTGATGTCGCCGTCAATCGTCAGGTCCCGCCCCGTGTTGTCCTTAACTGCCGCGGAAATTTCAGGTTTAAATTTATTTGGGTCGACAAATACAGGCACTGCCAAAATTGCCACGACCAGCAACAAAATTATCGCCAGCAGCACTGACAACGTAATTTTTATAGGTTTTTTCACAATGCGCTCCTGCCTTGAAAATGTAATATCATTGCACGCTCAAGGCAGCCGAAGCGGCTGTCCCAAGTAAAATCAATTATACGGGGTGGAGATATGTTGCTTTTAGCTAAATTTGCCGGCATTGCCGTGCTGGTGTGGTTTTTTATAAGCGCCAAACAACAGGGTGAGCCCGCTTATAAATGGGCCATTATTGGTGTGATCGGCTATTGGATTGCCTGGTGGGCGGTTCGCTTGTCTATCGTTGCACCGCTAACTGCATTATTTCCAAAAAATGGCATGGCGATTTTTTTGATTACGCAAATACCGGCCGTATGCGCATTGATTGCCGCTTTTTTTATCCGCAAAAAATTAATAGCTGACGCAACAAATCAATAACGCATCTTTCAAATACACAAAAGGCGCGTTGTGTTGCCACAACGCGCCTTTTGCTGGTCACCTAGAACAAATTACAACTTGTCGGCGTTTTTATCCAAATACGCTGCAACACCTGATGGACTTGCATCCATACCAGCATCACCTTTTTGCCAGCCAGCTGGGCAAACTTCGCCATTTTCTTCATGAAATTGCAGTGCATCAACTACGCGCAGCAATTCATCAATGTTACGGCCTAATGGCAAATCATTAACAACTTGGTGACGAACCAATCCGCTACGGTCGATCAAGAACGATCCACGGTACGCAACACCGAGACCACCGACAGTTTCAACATCATAATCTTTAGCGATTGAATGTGTCGTATCAGCCGCCATTGTATAACGTACCGCGCCAATCCCACCTTTGTTGATGGGGGTGTTACGCCAAGCGTTGTGAGTAAAATGCGAGTCGATAGACACGGCAACAACTTCAACATTACGGCTTTTGAATTCGTCAATGCGGTGATCTAAAGCAATCAATTCGCTTGGGCATACAAAA
>JAUYMX010000024.1 GCA_030699345.1 Methylococcaceae bacterium | reverse complement strand
GCATTTTTATCTTCAGCGGTGTTGGAGTTTTTTAGTGCCGTTGCCGTGGCGCTGGTGGCGGTATATGTCGGCTTGGGGTTGTTGGGGGCGATTCAGTTCGGTCCGGCTCAACACATTACCTTAAGCGAAGCTTTATTTGTGTTGCTGCTGGCCCCTGAATTTTTTATGCCGCTCAGACAATTGGCTATTTATTACCATGATAAAGCCGCAGCAATTGCTGCAGCTGACGCGATACTTGGCATTTTGGAACAGCCTGAAGTGTTGGTTCGACCGTTCGTCCAAAGTTCTGGCGAGGTATTTCTTCATTCTGAACACACACACCCCATGATCGAATTTGACCAAGTCGATAAAACCTATGGCCAACGTCAGGTTCTAACAGCCATCAACCTAACGATCAACACAGGCGAAAAGATTGCCTTAATCGGCGAATCGGGGGCGGGTAAAACCACCTTGATCAATTTGCTGCTCGGCTTTGAAGCGCCAACGTATGGCCGGGTATTGCTGGCTGGACAACAGATTACGCAAGAGTGGGCCGCACAGCACATTGCCTGGGTGGGACAAAACGCCACTGTATTTCATGGCACATTACGCGACAATATTGCTATCGCCAATCCCGGCGCCAGCGAGCAAGACATCGTCGATGCGGCAATCGCATCAGGCGTAGCCGAATTCAGCGGGCAACTACCCGAAGGCTTGTTAACACCTGTGGGCGAGCGTGGCTATGGCCTGTCGGGCGGTCAAATACAACGACTGGCATTGGCGCGAGCATTCTTAAAAAATACCGAGATCATTATTCTGGATGAACCGACCGCCAATCTGGATGCCGGCAGCAAAACCTTATTGCTCAACACTATCGACCGGTTGTTCAAAGATAAAACGCTACTTATCGCCAGTCATGATGCCGCGGTGATTGAGCGGCTACCCCGCCAGATTGTTTTGCAACAAGGACGGTTAGTGTCATGAAAGATCTTTGGTTTTTTTTCACCTTATTTAAGCCGCAACGTTTTTGGCTGACATCAGGCTTGTTATTGGCATTGCTGACCACTGTTTCGGGGATTGCGCTATTAACGCTGTCCGGCTGGTTTATCAGCTCATGCGCGATTGCCGGTAGCGTAATCACCTTTAACTTTATGCTGCCTGCCGCGCAAATTCGCGCACTGGCGATAATCCGCACATTGGGACGTTACGGTGAGCGCGTGGTGACTCACGAGGCGACTTTCCGGGCCTTGGCGAACATCCGCAGCTGGCTATTTCAACAACTGATCCCATTAGCACCAGGGCGTTTGTCTACTTTACGTAGCGGCGATGTGTTATCCCGCCTGACTGCCGACGTAGATGCGCTGGACGCCTTGTATTTACGCCTTGTTGCCCCGGTAGCAATCGCAGCTTTCGGTATGCTGGGCGTGGCGCTGTTTTTATGGTTTTATTCCTGGCAAATCAGTCTGACCACGCTAGTTATGCTGCTGATTGCCGCTGCCTGGGTGCCATGGCTTTTTAACCGGCTCGGGCAAATGCACGCAGAACGGCTTGTAGTACTGTCTACCAACTTTAGAATTCGCCAACTGGAATTGCTGCAAGGCTTGGCCGATTTACTTGCTTATCAGGCTTATGAGCATTTTGCCGACGTGCTAGCAGAAGTATCAACACGCATGATTGCTACCCAGCGGCAAAATAATCGCCTGACCGCAATTTCTTCGGCGCTCACCTTACTGCTTGGTCAAATGGCCTTGCTAATAGCATTAACAGTTGCTGCGTTGGCTGTTGTCGAAGGCTCGTTGACAGGCGCAGATGCAGCATTGGTGATTTTTTGCGTGCTGGCTGCATTCGAATTAGTGACTCCCCTGCCACAAGCCATGCAAATGCTGGGTAAAACCCAAAAGGCCGCTCAACGCATTCGACAAATTGCTGAAATGTCACCGACGGTAGTGCAAGAAAGCCCAGTGCTCGATTTGCCGGATGGTTGTGATTTACGCCTGGACCAAGTCAGTTTTCGCTATAACCCGCAACAAAACTGGCTGCTGGATAACATTAGTCTTGATATTCCTCACGGCAGTAAATTAGCCATTGTTGGACCTAGCGGTTCAGGCAAAACCACTTTGCTGCATTTATTGATGCGCTATGTCGATCCCGAACTGGGTGAAATCCAACTGGCAGGACAGGCGTTAAGGCAATTGCATCCTGACGCCGTGTTAACCCGATTTGGTTTGTTGTCGCAGCGTAGCCAGTTGTTTGCCGCCACCATCAAAGAAAATCTGCTGATTGCCAAACCCGATGCCAGCCATGCCGAACTAAACGCAGCCATTGAAGCCGCCGGATTACAAGCCTTCATTCGTCAATTGCCCAACGGCATCAACACCTGGGTAGGCGAAAGCGGAGTGAAAGTGTCGGGCGGCGAAGCACGACGTATTGCCCTAGCGCGGCTGTATCTTAAAAATGCCCCGATATTGATTTTGGATGAACCTACTGAAGGTTTAGATAGCCAAACCGAGAACGAAGTTTTTAACGCATTGGCTAAATTTTCCGTAGATAAAACCTTAATTATGGTGACGCATCGTAGTGCCGGATTAGGCCTTGTTGATGAGATTTATCACCTGCAGCAGGGGCGGCTGTTAACAGTTACCCACATTAACAATCAATAACTTACAGAAGCTTTTTTAGTATCGACTCAAAATCGAAAACACATCGTAAGTCATTGATATTTTATATCTTTGTAGGATTGTTTAGTTTTTATACAATTTAACGCAAGGGTAGTAATTACCGCTGTTTACAGGCCAATAAAACAATCAATCCACAGAGTTATCCACAGCTTTTGTGTATAACTGGTTTAAGCGAATATTGGGATTGAAAGCGCCGTCCTTGGCGCGATGATTATCTTTTTAAAGATGAGGTAGGTATTCTGGGAGGTGGCTACGAATATCAGCTGCATCAAGAGTGGTGATATTTTTATCCAGCGTTAAAGTCACTAATTTTTTAACTTGCTCGTTCAAATGACTGCGTAGCAAACCTAAAAATGAAGGT